>CAZVLJ010000004.1:0-6178 GCA_964627825.1 uncultured Rikenella sp.
CTGCATGGAAATGATGCAGGCTCTGTTCTACAATTCTTGCAGGTCTACGACCTGCATGGAAATGACGCAGGCTATTTCCCGGTCAGCTGGCGGAATGTTTCCTCGAGGCGGGCGCCGGCTAGGGAGGAGATCTGGTCAATGGGGCCGTCAGCAACTATATGACCGTGATCCAGGATGATCACCCGGCTGCAGATGGCTTCCACCTCCTGCATAATATGGGTTGAGAGCATCACTGTCTTTTCCCTGCCAGCCTCGGAGATAAGGTTGCGTATCTCTACTATCTGGTTGGGATCGAGGCCAGTGGTGGCCTCGTCAAGGATCAGCACCTTCGGATCATGTATCAGGGCCTGTGCCAGCCCCACACGCTGCCGGTAGCCTTTGGAGAGGGCTCCTATTTTCTTTCCCTGCTCGGGATAGAGTCCGGTGCGTTCTATCACTGTATCAACAGCCTCGCGGCTCTTTCTTCCAAGTCCGTATATATCAGCAACGTAACCCAGGTATTCCCTGACATACATGTCAAGGTAGAGGGGATTGTTTTCAGGCAGGTAACCGATCAGTCGCCTCATCTCCCTGGCCGATGGCCCGGCTGGCAGTCCGCATACCGTCACTTTTCCGGAATCTGCCGGAAAGAATCCGGTGATGATCTTCATCATTGTTGATTTTCCCGCGCCGTTCGGACCTATAAACCCCACTATCTCTCCTGCCGGGATTGTGAAGGAGACATTGTCCAGGGCCTTTTGCGGCCCGTAGAGTTTGGTTACGTTACTTGCAACAATAGACATTGAGGATGTTCGATGTTCGATTTGTGATTACCGATGTTCGATTTGTGATTTTTCGATTTGTGATTGCCGAATTTTAATCTCACATCCAAATCCTAAATCCTAAATCGAACATCGCAAATCCTAGCCATACATGAATTGTCCGAGATTGGCAAATGCCGAGGTCGGGTTCACGCAGCAAACGGGTATCTTTGAGCTGTTGGCTATAATGTATTGTTCCTTTGCGCCCCAGACGTAGTCGGCAAAAGTGATATCCTTGGTGGTCATGATCAGTATCAGGTCAGCCTTCATCTCCTGGGCTATTTCGAGGGCGTGTTCGCCCAGCTTGTCAGCAGGAACTTCGCGGATCTCATACTCAATATTGTTCTGGATGAGCATTCTCACCGTATAGTTGAGATTGAGGTTGGTCTTTTTGGCCAGCGAATCGTCCTTTCTCATTGCCTTGAGGATATGGATCTTTGAATCAAAATATTTCCCCATGAAGATTGCCATGGAGAGTTTCTCTTTTTCCTCAGAACGAAAATCAACCGGGAACACTATGTTGTGGTATCTCTCATTGTCGTTTGGCGGGGCCTGGACAACGATGTAGGGCACCTTTGACCTGGCTATCACCTTCAGCGCCCAGCTGCCTGTCAGCTTCTGCATCCCGCTCATGCCGTGCGTTCCCATCACCACCAGTGATGCCTTCCGGTCATTGACAAATTCAGGTATCTGTTTGAAGATCGTCCCGCGGGTAACATGGGTTTTAACCTTTACCCCAAAGGTGCGTTCAACTTCTGCTCCCCTGTTTTCCATGGAAGCCTGCTTGGCCTTCATGCCTCCATCAGAGGTGACCTTGTCAACTATATGCAGGAGGCAGACATCATTGCGCGTCTGGCGCGAAATCTTGATGGCATGCTGCAATGCATATTCCGTAACCGGTGTGAAATCCCATGGCACTACAATGATCTTACTGTCGACTTCCATAATTCAAACGTTTTCAATTAGAATAGTAAAATTACCCTTTTTGCCTGATTATGTCAATAGGCAGGGCACCTAAGAAAAACGCCTGTGCCATATGAAAAATTGCGTTTGTGTACAAAAACAGTGCCATTTGCAGGGATATCATTCCGGAGAGAGGAACAAAATGCTATTTTTGCCATATTAATGTGATGATCATTTATGAAGAGAAAAAGAGTAAAGGAGCTGCTTACCGGCCATGCCACCGGTGAAAAGGTACTTGTCAAGGGATGGGTCAGGACAAAGAGAGAGATCAAGAATGTTGCCTTCGTGGCGCTGAATGATGGTTCTACCATAAACAACATACAGATTGTCATTGACATAAATGCTTTCCCTGCAGAGTTGCTGAAGGATATCACCACCGGAGCAAGTCTTGCCGTAACAGGCAACCTTGTGCAGTCACAGGGCAAGGGGCAGAATGTGGAGATCACGGCATCTGAGATAATCCTTTACGGCCGGTGTGACCCGGAGGTCTATCCTCTGCAGAAGAAGGGACATTCAATGGAATTCCTCCGTGAGATTGCCCACCTGCGGTTTCGTACCAACACCTTCGGTGCCGTGATGCGTATAAGGCATGCAATGGCTTTTGCAGTGCACAAATACTTCAATGACAGGGGCTTCTATTACCTGCATACTCCCATCATCACCGGCAGTGATGCCGAAGGAGCAGGCGAGATGTTCCATGTCACCACCCTTGATCTTGAGAATCCTCCGCGCACAGCTGACGGCAGGATTGATTATGACCAGGATTTCTTTGCTAAGCCCACGAACCTCACTGTATCAGGGCAGCTTGAGGGTGAGCTGGGAGCGCTGGCGTTGGGTGAGATTTATACCTTTGGTCCCACCTTCCGGGCAGAAAATTCAAATACCCCGCGCCATCTGGCCGAGTTCTGGATGATTGAGCCTGAGATGGCCTTCTGGGACATCAATGACAACATGGATCTGGGGGAGGATTTTACCAAGTACCTCATCCGCTATGCGCTGGAAAACTGCAGTGAGGACCTCGGGTTCCTGAACAAGATGATAGACAACGGCCTGATTGAGAGGCTTCAGTTTGTGCTGGCCAACAGTTACGAGAGGCTGACTTACACCGAGGCGGTCAGTATACTTGAGTCGGCCGGCCGCGAATGGGAGTATCCGGTAGGCTGGGGGGGTGATCTGCAGGCGGAACATGAGCGTTACCTTGTAGAGACACACTTTAAGAGGCCGGTGATCCTGACCGATTACCCTATGAGTATCAAGGCTTTCTACATGAAGCAGAATGATGACGGCAAGACTGTAAGGGCCATGGATGTGCTGTTCCCGGGCATAGGCGAGATCATTGGCGGGTCACAGAGGGAAGAAGAGATGGATAAGCTGACGCGAAGGATACAGGAGCTGAACCTGCCGCTGAAGGACCTCTGGTGGTACCTTGACACACGCAAGTTTGGCACGGCGCCGCACTCGGGCTTCGGGCTGGGCTTTGAGCGGCTCATTCTCTTCATGACCGGTATGTCAAACATACGTGACGTGATACCCTTCCCCCGCACACCGCGAAACGCTGAGTTCTAAATAACAGAATAAAAGTCGTTATGCTCGACCAGAAACTCCAACAGAAGCTGCTCCAGAAACTGTCGCCACAGCAGATCCAGATGATCAAGCTGCTGGAGGTGCCTGCCATGCAGCTGGAGCAGCGCATCAAGAAGGAGATGGAGGAGAATCCGGCCCTGGAGGAGGGTCCCGAGGATGACGAGCTGCACAATGAGGAGGATGAGGATGAGGTGGATCAGGAGCAGGCTGAGCGTGAGCAGGAGGAGTTTGCCCTTGATGATTACCTGAATGATGAGGATATCCCGGACTACCGCCTGCAGATCAACAATACATCAAGAGATGAAGAGCGCCGGGAGGAGATACCATATGCCTCCGGTGCATCATTCCACGAAAACCTGTCGCAGCAGTTCAATCTGAGGGTAGACACGGAGAGGGAAGAGATACTGGGAGAGTACATTATAGGTAATATTGACGACGACGGGTACCTGCGCCGGGAGGTTGAGAACATGGTAGATGACCTGGCGTTCCTGCAAAACATAACCACCACCGAGGAGGAGCTGAATGCCATTCTTAAGATAATTCAGGATCTGGAGCCTGCCGGTGTGGGTGCGCGTGACCTGCGCGAGTGCCTCCTGCTGCAGATAGAGAGAAAGGATCAGTCAGTTCCCCAGATAGCCCTCACCCGGACAGTGCTGACAGACTATTTCGAGGAGTTCTCTAAGAGGCATTATGAAAAGATAATGTCAAGGATAGGCATAGGTGAGGAGGAGATGAAGGAGGTAATTGACGAGGTGTTGAAGCTCAATCCCAAGCCAGGCGGCACAATGAGCGACCCCTATACGAAATCAGCCCAGCATATAATTCCCGATTTCATTCTTGATCAGAGTGACAGCGGGCTGGAGCTGAGCCTGAACAACAGGAACATTCCCGAGCTGAAGATCAACAGGGGCTACAGCGAGATGCTCGAGTCATACTCACGTGATAAGAAAGCTGGCAAGCAAAACCGTGATGCCATCCTCTTCGTAAAGCAGAAGCTTGATGCTGCCAGGTGGTTCATTGATGCCATGAGACAGAGGCAGAACACCCTGCTGCTCACCATGAATGCTATTCTCGAATACCAGAAGGAATATTTCGCCGAAGGCGACGATACCAAGCTTAAGCCCATGATACTCAAGGATGTAGCGGAGATGACCGGGCTTGATATCTCAACTGTGTCAAGGGTGGCCAACAGTAAATATATTCAGACCCATTTTGGGATTTACCCGTTAAAGTTCTTCTTCTCCGAGGGGATGCAGACCGATGGCGGGGATGAGGTGTCAACCCGTGAGATCAAGCGGATATTGCAGGAGTGCATCAGTAATGAGGATAAGCGCAAGCCGCTGACAGACGAGAAGCTGACCGAGATCCTGCAGGAGAAGGGATACCAGATAGCGCGGCGCACGGTGGCCAAGTACAGGGAGCAGCTGAGCATTCCCGTTGCCAGGATGAGGAAGGAGATAACATGAGTCAGGAAATAAATGGGACACACGATGACGGGCTGAAGGAAGAGCCTGTCATGGAGACTTCCGGGGGCAGCAAAAATCTGAGGAAAATTTCGGAGATCCTGGCGGTGATCTTTCATCCAGTATTCATTCCCCTGTACGGATTGCTGATCATCTACAGTTCACATACACTTCTCTCCTTCATTCCGGCGCAGATGAAGCGGATGATCTTCATCCTGGTCATGGCCAATAATGTGTTGCTGCCACTGGCGCTGGCGGCAGTTCTTCATGCCAGGGGCGCCATTGCCAGTTTCAACGCCCGCGGCCGTAATGAGAGAGTGCTCCTGCTCACCTTTGCCCTGATGATGTACAGCCTGACCGCTTTCGTTCTACTCAGGATGCAGGTACCCACCCTCTTCAAGGCATATTTCATATCCATAGCCATTGTCACACTGGTCACCCTGGTGGTGACCACTATCTCAGGGATCTCATTGCATGCGGCAGGATTCGGAGGGCTGCTTATGCTGGTGATAACAATGATAATGCTCTATCATATAGGCATGGTATGGCAGCTCGTAACCGTTCTGCTCACGGGAGGAGCGGTGATGTCATCACGAATATTTAAGGGTGATCACACTGCTACAGAGGTGTGGACAGGACTGCTCACCGGGGCGGCTGTGATGGGACTGTCACTTTTTATTATGCTCAAGTAGGAGATCAATTGTTTCATCAAGCAGGGGCGCCGCATCAGGCAGGATTTCCACGGTCTTTGAAGTATCTGTAAGCTCATTTCCACGGGTAAAGAGGGTTTCGTCATCCCCGGGCTGCCGTGATAAGTTGTTTAAGATCAGTTGATCGGCAACTTCAGGCAGTTTCTCAAGATTATCCTGACTCATTGTGACAAACCCGAACCTGCCGTTGAGGTGTCTGCCAAGGTATTCCTGTTCAGGCTGGCCGGGGGTGGGAATGAGCACCGCTCCCTTTCCAAGTGAAACCAGCTCCATCACTGAGGAATAGCCTGATCTGGCGATGACAAGGGATGAGGAGGCCAGAATCTGGCGCATGGTGAGGGTGTCCGGAGCAGTGATCACCCGGATGCCGGATGGAGTCTCCTTCATGAAGAGGGGAAGAGGGGTGGCAGTGAGAATAACCATTCTGAAGCCATTGAGAGTCTCAATAATCCTTTTAAGGAGAAGAGTGCGCTGAGGCTCGGGACCGGAGAGAAGGAGGCAGACAGGGTGACTTTGATCGGGGGTGCCCGGATCGGTAACGTCAGACCCCGTTCCCCCAGACACAGTTCTGTCGGGCTCAGTTCCGCCAGGCACAGTTACGTCCGGCTCTGTTATGTCCAGCTCAGTTCCGCCAGGCACAGTTATGTCCGGCTCCGTT
>CAZVLJ010000004.1:6278-76462 GCA_964627825.1 uncultured Rikenella sp.
GTTATGTCCGGCTCCGTTCCGCCAGGCACAGTTACGTCCGGCTCTGGTCTGTCAAGGTTCCTTACACCCGGATCTCTTCTGTCAGGCTCTCTCCCGTCAGGTGTTGAGAACCTTGAAAGGGGACCGGAGAAAATTATCCTCCGGGGGAGGCTGACATCGTGGGAGAGTTTGCCACCGTTGGGGAGCCTGCCATTGTGGGAGAGCCTGCTATTGTGAGGGAGGCTGACATCATGGGATAGCCTGCCGGAGAGATTCACGCTGCCGGGATAATCAGGCACTAAGCAGAGGTCAAAACGATTAATAATTATCCGGTGCAACCACATTGCCAGGGGCTCCATGAAGCGCAGCGGTCCGGGGAAGGGTATGCGCAGCTGGTGAGTGACATAGGCTGAAAAGACGCGCCGGTTGTAAAATCCGAAACGGTTATCAGAGATGATCACCGAGGGATTGTATTCACTGACAAGTCGGCGGAGGGTTCTGTGATCCCTGACAGCAGAGGCAATAATGTGAGGCATCTGCAGGAAGATACAGATATATTGGGGCAGTGAACGGGAGTATCGCATCCTCAGTCCGGGGATCTCAACAGGGGTGATGCCGGGAACGTCTCTTTGGACCATCTGCAGCAGGGGTCCATCAGCAGCGAAGATGATCCTCGCTCCTCTCCTCTGCAGCTCCAAAGCCAGGGGTATCATTCTGCCGGCATGGCCGAATCCCCAGCTAAGCGGGCTTATCAGCACCGTCATGCCGTTCATGGTTCCTTATCCTGAAACGGAGGTGGCTATGCCCAGTGCGGTTACTCTCCGGGCTATCTCATTGAGCTCGCTCACGGGCACCTTCCGAAGTCTGTTCCCCAGCGGGGTGTCGCGGTGGATGGTATAGATCATGACCTGCCCGGGTCTTATCCTGTCAATAGCCAGCAGCCACTGTTCAATCTCCTGCGGGGTGGTGTTGTCAACATGTCGTCCGTTGCACTCACCTCTCACGAAGAGGGTCTGGATTATGAACCGTCCCTGGAACTCCTTCAGATACTCTTCGTATTTTTCAAGATCAAATCTGTTACGGGGCTGGTTCATCTGTTCCACGGTGCCGGGCATAACAGAGTCGAGCTTAAGCATGTTCATGTCAACCTTTTTCAGCGCTTCGCGGACACTTTTACGGTGGAGCATGGAGCCGTTGGAGAGTACTGAGATTTTAGTTTCAGGAAAGAACTCATCGCGCAGCGCGAGGGAGTCGTTGATTATGCCGGCGAATGCCGGGTGGAGTGTCGGCTCGCCGTTGCCGGCATAGGTAATGACATCAGGGGCCTTCCCCTGTTCCTTCATCTCTGACAGTTTTTTCTTCAGGGCTTCATACACTGCTGTGCGTGAGGGAAGCTTCTCCCTGCTGACGGAGGGGGCGTCAGTCCAGCCGCACTCGCAGTAGATGCAGTTGAATGAGCATACCTTCCTGTTTACGGGAAGCAGGTTTATGCCGAGGGAGACTCCCAGCCTGCGGCTGCTCACCGGTCCGAACACGATACTGTCAAAAAGGAAGGTTGCCATCAGCAGATTGGTTAAGGCTGTAAATTTACAATAATCTGCGTAACCGGCTGCCGGGCAGCAGCCGCATACCGGCAAAGTCAAACGGCTCCACCAGCAGCAGTCCCGGTCTCTTGCCGGGTTCGATGGAACCGAGGGTATCATCCATTTTCAGGGCTCGAGCCCCGTTAATAGTACCCCACCGGACAATCTCGTCAAAGGGAATTCCGGGCGAAGCTTCGTGGAGCAGGCTGAGTTCGGTCAGCATGCTCAGGCGGCCAGATGATGCAAGGCTGTCAGTGCCCGCAACAATCCTGTCGGTTACCTCCCTGAGCATGGCTGCCGGGGGCATGAGACCGGAGATATGAAGGTTGGATGAGGGACAGAGGCAGAACCAGGTATTGCCCGCGGCAGTGAGTGCAGCCGCCTCATCGCGGGTAATAACGGTATTATGAACAAGAAGCAGGTGTGAGGCAAGGCGTGCGAGTTCCAGCGCCCTTTCTGCATGGTCATGTGTCCGCCTGCGCTCGTCGTCAGATTCGAGGAAATGCAGTGAGATAACTGATTCAGCACTGATCTGCTCACTGACCATTTCCGAGAGGGGGGCTGAGAGCGAATAGAGAGAGTGGGGTGTTACCTGAACGGGCAGGCGTGCCGCCTGCATCTCGCGGACCAGTTTCAGCGCCTCGCCCATGCGGGCCTCAGCTAAGGCAGCATCAAGGCCGAAAACCTCGGCGAAGGTGAGATATCTGATTGAGCTATTGCGCTTAATGCTTATAGTAAGGTGATTATTGCTGATGTCGCCGCACGCTTCAATCCCTTCCTGATGCATCTCCCTGTCTGCATGTCCGGCTGCACTGATGACTGCCTCCGGTGGTGCTTCGCGCGTGTCATGCACAGCGTTCACGAACTCATTCAGTCCACCGCCGGGAGGGATAAGTCCCCTCATGTGTGACAGCTCCAGGTGTGAGTGACAGTTGACAAGTCCGGGAATGATGATGCCGTTATAGAACTCTGTTCCGGCGCTTTCCCCGAGGTTGCCCCCTGTATCCTCAATACTGTCAACAGTGCCGTTGTCAGTCACGGTGACCACTCCTCTCTTGAGAGGATTTCCGGCCATGGTGAACAGGTATTGAGCCGAGATCCTTCTCATTGTTCTATTGGTGCGGCATCCCCTCTGTACACAATGCTGATGTTGGCAATGCGGGCATGCTTCTCCCACTTGCCTGGCTGGTTGTCGTGGTTAAGCAGCCATCCCCTCAGGCGGGCTCCCGGTATGGTATCAGGGGTTTCCCGCAGTTGTATCTTATGGAACTGGCCGTCCTTTGAAAGGAATATCTCATCCCAGTATACGCGCTTTTCCTCTCCGATGCTGTCAGGATAGCTGAAATAGACTGTAACCCTGGGATTTAGGCTGTTGTCATCTTCAAAGACACGGATATCAGCATTCAGCACATAATCTCCCGGTTTGTCCAGTGGTATGTCAAACCATACAGGATCCCTGGTAAAATCTTCCGGGAAGGTATAATTCTGTTTTCCCGGCCAGAGGTTTTTCTCAGGCAGATCCACCGATGTGTTTTCTGATACTACTACTGCTTCCAACTCAAGGAGGTTTCCTGTGACACGGTCATAGATCTTTGACAACTTTCTGGGCTTTTTTGAGAAATAGTAGCGCATTGTGGCATCAAACTGCTGATATGTATAGCCGTGGTTTTCAATGACATCAATATAGTTGAGGATGGAGTCGCGCTGCGCCCATGAGTCTCTCATTGTAAAGAGTTCAAGCATGCCTGCAGTAAGGTATGTATCGGTAAGGATAGCCACCAGCTTATCATCAGGGACGCGTTGTTTCCTTCCGGGCTTGCCCTCTCCGGATCCTCCGCAGGATGATGCCAGGAGCAGTGCCATGGCAAGGAATATGACTTTTACTGCCCTCATCTGTCTTCTTTATTGTTTTTCTTAAGGTGTCTGCGTGAGAGGTAGTGGACTGGATACCATGCTGCTGCATAGCCTATTGCAAGCACCGTGGCAGCCACGACGAAGAAATCAGATAAATGCATTCTGACCGGGTAGGCATCAATGAGCAACGAATCGCCTGCCAGCTTCACTATCCCGAAGTGTTGCTGGGCGGCGCAGAGGATGAAGCCCAGGAGGAGACCCAGTATTGTTCCGATGAATGAGATCATCCATCCCTCATAAATAAAGATGCGTTTAATAAGCCGCGTGTCAGCCCCGAGGCTTTGCAAGATTGTGATATCCCTCTCTTTTTCAATTATCAGCATGGTCAGAGAACCGATGATATTAAATGAGGCAATGATCAGTATGAAGGTGAGAATCACGAAGATAGCCAGTCGTTCAGCCTTCATTACCTTGTAAAACATCTCCTGCTGTTCATAGCGGTTCTGTACCACGAACTGATCTCCCATCACCTCCCTGATGGCGTTCTGAGTCTTCTTCTCATCGGCGCCGGGGGTCATCCTTATTTCTATTGAGCTCACCTCGTCAGTATAACCAAGCAACTCTCTGGTAAAATCAATAGGCAGAAAGACATATTTGGAATCAAACTCCTGTTCAACAGCAAAGATGCCTGACATATATATGTATTTCCTGGTGAACTCATTATCGGGTGTGCCTCTTATTTTTGCGGTTCTGTCAGGGATATATATTGCCAGGGGCGAAACGAAGTTAAGCCTCATACCAAGGAAGTTGGCCACTCCGAGCCCGGCGACGGCATAGGGTCTGCCGTTCCCGGCGCGAAGGGTGAATTCGCCGTCCCACATGGCCGTATCAAGGTCAGTGACATCAGCATAGTTGAGTGAGACTCCCTTGACGGTTGCAATGTACTGTTGTTCCTCATACCGCAGGAGTGCGTTTTCTTCAAGTGTCAGGGCGTACAGTTCAACGCCTTCGGTATTGGCCAGACGGCTGAGCATGAGGCTGTCAGGCGTGAAGACCTTGCCTTTTGCCGGTGCTATCTTTATCTGCGGGTCAGAGGTGCTGAAGATGCTCTTTACCATTTCCTCGAGACCGTTGAAGACAGAGAGGATAGTAATGAGCGCCATTGTTCCCACCGTTACTCCGGCTACGGAGATGGCGGAGATGACGTTGATGGCGTTCCGCGATTTCTTCGCGAAGAGGTATCGCTTTGCTATATAGAGTGACAGCTTCATCTCTTCTTGCGGGCAACTACCAGCAGCCCGGTCCCTCTTTTGTGTATGCCGTGCAGGTCGGCCAGGTTCAACAGCAGCACGAAAGGCATAACGGCAAGATAGTAGAAAGGCAGGAGAATAAAGAAGAGTTTTGATGCTGACAGCATGATGACGGGATATTTCATCGACAGACGCCAGGCGATGCTTCCCGGCGTGCCGTAGGTGTATGACACCGTAACATCATTATAACCTGCCGTCTGTAGTTTCCCGGTTATCTCTTCCCTGCCATAACCGTCACGGACGTGCTCCCCGATGAAGGAAGTGTCATCATCTGAATGGACATCTGATCCACCCATGTCAGAGGGGGTTGAGATGATGAGGTATCCGCCCGTTGATGTCATGCTGCTGAATCCGGCAAAGACGGTCCGGTCTTCGGCAATGTGCTCCATCACGTCAACGCACAGTATCAGGTCATAGCTCTCTCTTCCGTTCCAGGTGACCAGGTCAGCCTCCACGGCTTTCACCCGCTCAGCCACACCGCTCTTTTGGAAGAAGGCATTGCAGTCGGCCACCTGCTCACTCTTTATGTCGGCAGCAGTGATCTTCCAGGATCGGAAGCGTGAGGCCATCCACCATGAATACTGGCCGAATCCCATTCCTGCATCAAGCACCATTGCTTCATCCGGGAGAGAGGGTCCGAGCTTTCTCAGGGCCCGCCTGACGTGCCATGACCGTAGAAGAAGAATATCAAGGAGCCGGTAGAAGAACCTTCGGAGCAGGGGATGCCTGTTGAAGAGTCGACCCAGAAGCTCTTTTATGGGGTCATAATGCATCGTCTTACTCCTTGAGCAGGTTGGTGATGTTTTCTATATAGTCATTACTGTCGTCAATAAAAAAGGCTATCTCCGGGACGATACGGAGCTGATTACGTACCTTCTGTCCCAGCTCGTACCTGAGCCTGGGGACGCTGGAGCGCAGAAATGAGAGGATTGCGGCAGATCCCTCGGAGGGGAATATGCTCACCCATGCCTTTGCCAGGGAGAGGTCAGGACTGATGCGCACGGTGGTCACCGAGATCATCTTCCCGGGGGCCAGCTCATTGCCGTGATGTATGATTATCTCCGCCAGCTCCTTCTGCACCAGCCGCGCTACTTTCTTCTGCCGTGTTGATTCCATTGTAATTGAATTTCCCGGCAAAAATACGAAATATGTTGGGAGTTGTCGGTTGTCGTTTGCAGGGCCTGGTCACTTTAGCACACTTTAGTCACTTTAGTCACTCAAAATAGCTATTTTTGCAGTTGCAAAAAATTTTCTGATGGACACGGTAGTAAGCGGCATACGGTCAACGGGCAATCTTCACCTGGGGAACTATTTCGGGGCTCTGAAAAATTTCCTCAGGATGCAGGAAGAGAATAATTGTTTTTTCTTTGTGGCTGATTATCACTCTCTTACTACACACCCTCATCCTGATGACATTCATGGCAACATCAGGCAGGTGCTGGCAGAATATCTTGCAGCGGGCATTGATCCGGAGAAGGCTACGGTATATATACAGAGCGATGTGCCTGAGGTGACGGAGCTTTATCTCATACTCAACATGATCTCATACGTGGGTGAGTTGGAGCGTACAACCTCATTCAAGGAGAAGATACGCAAACATCCGGACAATATCAATGCCGGATTGCTCACCTATCCTGTGCTGATGGCTGCTGATATTATCATACACAGGGCGCACAAGGTGCCGGTGGGGAAGGATCAGGAGCAGCACCTGGAGATGACGCGCCGTTTTGCACGCCGTTTCAATACAATGTACGGGGTGGATTATTTCCCCGAACCTGATGCATACAATTTCGGCAGGAAACTCATAAAGATACCGGGACTGGACGGCACGGGAAAGATGGGCAAGAGCGAGGGCAACGGCATCTTCCTTGCTGACACCCCGGCAGAGATACGCAAGAAAGTAATGAGGGCAGTTACTGACACCGGCCCGGAGAAACCCGGTTCAGAACCATCAGAACCGGTAAAGAATCTGTTCACCATCATGGAGGTGGTCTCGGATGCATCAACGGTGGAATATTTCCGGGAGCAACATTCAGCATGCAGCATCAGGTACGGTGACATGAAGAAGCAGCTTGCCGAGGATATCATCAGGGTGACAGATCCCATCAGGAATCGCATCAATGAGATACTGAATGATCCCGGCTATCTGGCCAGGGTGGTGGCCATGGGTACGGAAAAGTCCAGGGCGAGCGCTTCAAAAACAATCCGCGAAGTAAGGGAGATCATTGGCTATAAGTCATTCTGAAGGCGGCCGGTAATGCATAGTCAGCCTGGAGTGGCCTGACTGATCTTATTGTCATAAATTACAGACTCCCCCGCCGCTTCAGACATTGACCACCGACGCCTTCTCGAAGGGGGCATTCCTGTCGAACAGATACCGGTAGGTAATATGGGTCTTAATTATCCGGGCGCCTATCTGGTCAAGGAGATGCATCATCGAGGGGTTGAAGTCGCCTATCCAGTTAAACTCCAGTTCCTTATACGGGAATCTGTCAGACATTGCCAGTTTGGCGAAGGACATTATCAGCGCACCCTCTACTCCCCTCCGCTGGTGTTCCGGCACGATGCCGAAGATAAGGCCGAAGGCTTTGGTGAGTTCATTTCCTACATGCTTGTGCCAGAGAAATTTAAGCTTATTGATCCAGTTCATCCTGCCATTGAGATGCCTGACTATCTGGTTCACTTCGGGGAGCATAAGGAAGAAGCAGACCGGTTCATTCTTGTAGAAGCCGAACCACAGCAGCTTTTCGTCAAGTACCGGCTTCAGGCTTTTGAGCAGCAGTCTTGCGTGTCCTTCGCTGATGGTTTTCACTCCGGGGAAGCGGGCCCATCCTTTGTTATAGACTATCATGAAGTTGCGTGCCAGGTCACGCATCTCGGAACGGGTCATGTACCTGAATGTGTAGTCAGGGTTGGCAAAGACCCGTTCAGCCTTTTCGCGTATGACGTCACTGATGCGGCTGGCATCAACGGGCATGTAATAGGTGTACTGTTCGTAATAGTTCTTAAACCCGTATTTTTCAAACAGTTCCCGGTAGTATGGAGGGTTGTATGGCATGCAGTAGTTAGGCGGAGCGAAGCCGTCAACCAGCACTCCCCACCATCTGTCGCGGTCGCCGAAGTTCACGGGTCCCTCCATCACTGTCATCCCTTTTTCTGCCAGCCAGTCGCGGCAGGTATCAAAGAGGATTTTTGCAGCCTCATAGTCATTTATACACTCAAAGAAACCCATACCTCCCACCTGGCTGCCGTTGGCTTTGGCAATCTTACGGCTGTAGAAGGCTGCAACCCTGCCTATTGTAGCTCCAGTGCTGTCTCTAAGGAGCCATCTCACAGCCTCGCCGGTCCGGAAGAGGGTGTTTGCTGAAGGATTGAATACTGATTCGATATCTGTTTCAAGGGGCCTCACCCAGTTGCTGTCGGCCATGTTGATCAGGGCAGGCAGCTCATGAAAGTCGCGGATATCTTTTTTGCTGCTTAGTTCAGAAAGCTTGAAACCATTGTTCATTACCCCGGAATAACCAAATATGGTTGAAATTTACTCAATCATTTTGGAAATTCAAATTACCGGGACAGGGCGGGGATCAGACGCGTACCCTTGCCGAGACAAGGAAGTTCCGTCCGGGGGCAGCTATCCCTGATGAATATGGCCTGTACCTTAGATCGAGCAGGTTTTCAACCCCGGCAGTCAGGCCGAGCCTGTTGCCCAGGTTATATGATATCTTGAAATTGAGTGTGAACCACCGCGGTGACCACGGGTTCCCTTCGCTGTCTTCGGCGTACAGGTAAGGTTTGTCTCTCTCACTGAGTGCCAGCCTCTCATATGTTATCCGGCCGTTATATACGGCATAGACATCGGCCTTCAGGTCTGCTTTCTCAAATATTGCATGTGTGGCTCCAAAGAGAGGAGGCACATGCCTGAGTGGTTCATCATCATTGTCATGTCCCCCGGTGAGGGTCAGTGATGATTTTACCCGTATATATGATGAGGGCCGCAGTTCAGCCTTGAGTTGTGTTCCGTAAACGATGGCGTATCCGGCATTCACCATTGCAAAAACCTGGCTCTCCTCATTCTGGTAAATCATTGTGGGCTGTCCGTTGAAGAGGAACTCTCGGCGAACCATTGCATTATCAAGGTAGGAGAAGAAGAGTGAGGCATCTGCCAGCAGCAGCTTTCCGAACTCCCTTGATGCCCCCAGGTCAATATTGTACAGATACTCCGGTCTGAGGTCAGGATTAGGCACCACCAGCACTCCCGGGGCTGATTCGAAGACCTTGCCCAGGTCATCGAGATTGGGAGCCCTGAAGCCTGTTGAGAGATTAAAGGTCAGCTCGGTCCGGGCGTCAGGCCGGTAGACTGCTCCGGCCGCTCCCGTCAGTGCGCTGTTGGCCGATTCAATGGTGGTGAAGGGGAAGTTGTAAAATGAGTTGTCAGCTATCTCCGAATTGAGGCTGACATGATTGAACCGTGCGCCCGTGCTGACAGTAAACTTGCTGCCAGGGTTGAACTTGTAGCCTCCGTAGAGTGAGATGCTGTTATAGATATTCTTCCCGTTGGGATAGCGTGATCCGGCCGGCACGGTCTCGCCGGTGATGATATCCTTCACATCTGCCGTGCTCCGGATATTGTTCCGCACATATTCACCGCCGTAGTAGATCAGGTTGTCATTCTCACCAGGCTTTTTGTCCAGATCAAGGTTAACCGACCATATTCCCACCTTCTCAAACTGTTCATTGAGGCTGACGTCATTGATCTTCCTGTCATGACGGCTCTCGCGGTAGTCCTGTCTTGCCACGGTCATCCGCACCTCATCAAAAACCGGTGAGGGCTTATTGTATCTGACGGTGGAGTTTGTCATCATCCACACCTGCGGGCCATAGTACCAGTCGCCGTATCTGAGGGTATTGTTTCTTACCTGTATCAGCCTGTCATAGCGAGGCACATCTGATATATGGGAGTAATGATGTGCTAGGTCAATGTCGAAGTCCCTTCCCGCCTTGAACCTGAACTTATTGGTGGTGTTGAGCTGCCTGTATCCCGAAGCCACCTGTCTGCGGGGATTATCATTGATCACTATGCTGTCACGGTTGCCAAAGCGTTTCTGGTATTCATTCCGGAGGTATTCGGGATGCGAGACGGATCCCATGACAAGGTCGCCGAAGTCGGACCAGCTCACCGAGGAGAGGAATGCAATGCCTCTGCCCCCGGCGTTGATGTCAGCGTGATATGTCTGCTCGTTGGCGGCTGATGACCATCGGGCCATTCCTTCAGCCTTAAGGTAAAGAGAGTCACCCGTAGAGAAGAGGGCTCTCCTGGTATGGAAGTCCATCACACCTCCCAGGGCATCACTGCCGTACATGGTTGCTCCGGGGCCGAATATAACCTCTGTTCGTTCAATGATATTGGGGTCAAGGGAGATTACGTTCTGGATGTTCCCCTCGCGGTAGATGGCATTATTCATCCGTACTCCGTCAACATTTATCAGTACCCTGTTGGTGGCGAAACCCCGCAGCATGGGGCTGCCCCCCCCCAGCTGGCTCTTCTGCACAAAGACGTCGCCGCCCAGTGAAACAAGATCAGCGGTGGTCTGCGGGTTCATGATCCTTACAACCGGCTGTGCCACCACGCTGATGTAGTTGGGGACCTCGTCAGACTTCTGCTCCCACCTGTTGGCAGAGACGATGAACTCCTCCACCTCGAAGGTTTTTGTCCTGAGCCTGACCACCCATCCTGCGGCCTTCAGCTCCTCAGGGGTGAATGACACCCTCTCAAAGGAGAAGTGCTGGAAGAATACCGGCTGCTCCGGTCTGAACCCGGCGAGGCTCATCCTGCCCGAAGGATTGGTATAACCGAACTGTGTCCTTGTCTCATTATATACGGCCACATCGGACACAGGTTTGTCATTTTCTGCATCCAGTACAGTAACAGTCTGTGCGTCAAGGCTCAGCAGAGGCAAAAGAAAAAACAGCAGAAATATTGATTTCCTCATCGGTTAACAGGTATATGCGATGCAAAGGTTGTACAAAAAACGTTCCAGAACGCATCTTGCAGAATATGTTTCCCGGCATAAGTTTACGGCAGGCGAAACTCTTTTGTCGGGGCAAATTAATATTTTATATTTTTGGTGTTGCTTACCTGTTTAATTGTGCGGAAAAGGACAGCTATCATATTGGTCGGAATTCTTGCCGCAGCACTTGCTGTAGCTGCTTATTTTATCCGCAAGGACAAGCAGGTGGTGGTTATCGATCCCTGGGAGGCAGTGCCTGCCGATGCTTTTTTAATTGTGGATACCGATGACTTCCCCGAGTTGCTCACCAGTATAACAGATCCTTCAGGCATACTCTCCGGTCTTCAGGGCATGGGCTGGGCTGCGTCACTGGTACATTCAGCATCAGTAGTTGACAGTATCACAGGGGGCAGGGAGGTGCGTGAGATGATCAGCAACAGAAGGATGGTCATATCCTTTCATATGGCTGCCCCGGGTAAATCCGCTCCACTGGCGGTGATGAGTACCGGAACCATCCTGACAGCCAGGAAGCTGACCTCGCTCTGCGTACAGTCAGGGGGGACAGTGGAGGAGAAGCGTGATCTGGGTGGCACGCGTACTTTTACCGTCAGCTACGGGTCGGGGAATGCCAGAAAGCCTCTTTACATTGCCCTCACCTCTGGTATAATGATCATTTCACAGAGGGAGAGCCTTGTAACCGCCGCCCTCGATAACCGGAATTCAGGTTCGGACGTACGTCATCAGCAGGGCTTTGCCTCTGTGGTCAACTCTGCCGGCAAGGATGCAGACAATATCTTCATCCTCTTCAGGAACCTGCCCGGCTTCATCAAGTCATTCATTGACGCTGAAAGGATTCCCGCCATCACTACGGCAGCCATTGCCGGGGGAGGTGATCTGAGAATAACCGAAGGGGGCCTGTACATCAGCGGTTTCCTCTCCACTGCCGGGGCAGGCACGGGTGCCGACCGCCTGAGTGAGGTGACGCCTGCCGAGTGCGGTGTTCACGAGTTGCTGCCGCGAAGCACCCTCAGCTATCATACTGTCATGAGACGCGCTTCTCTTGCCGGGGAGACAGCCAGGGATCCGGCCACAATCAATGCCACTGACCTGGCCCTGATACTCAGTCCCTTTACCGGTCCGGAGGTCACTGAAGCGCTGATAACCGTCGGAGACGGCAGGGAAAGGATAAGGGCGTTCAGGATGACCGATCCCAGGGCAGCGGAGAAGGTGCTGCTGGAGAGACTTACTGCCAAATACAGGTCGATGGGCTTGAGAGAGAACCACTTCATGGCTTCGGCCACGCAGACTGACGGCGAGGAGTCAACCCTCTACCGTCTGCCATTCACCGGTGTGGCGTCAATACTGTCAGGAGCAGAGAAGAGCAGGGCAAAAGATGACTGGGTGACTTTTGAGAGGTCATATATGATCTTCTCGGGTTCGCCTGAGGCGCTGGCAAGGGTTCTGAGGGAATCAGACAGTGAGAACACGTTGATAAATGATCCGGAGTTCAGGGAGATGGAGAAGAGCATGCCCACGAAGAGCTCGTTGCTCTTCTGGGCTTCCGGCAGCATTATTGGCACACTGTTATCAGAATACCTGACACCGGAAGCCGGGGAATCGCTGGACCATAAGGCGTTGTCAGGCCTTAGCGGGATAGCGTTAAGCCTCAACCCCAGCGGCAGGATGCTCTACACCAGCGTGTCAGTAAGACATGAGCCGGGAGAGAGACAGCCGGGGAGTGTGGCGGGAGATGCATCCATTGCCGCCGGCGCGCGCCAGGCTGCAGCGTCTGACAATGATACTGCTGCATTGCGGATGCTATGGCGCGTGAAGCTTGAGGCGGAGCCGGTAATCATGCCGTTTCTGTTTACAAATCATAATACGGGTGCAACAGAGATTTTCATTCAGGACCGGAACAACAATATCTACCTTATCAGCTCGTCAGGCACAATACTATGGAAGGCTGCCATCAGGGAGAGGATAAGGGGTGATATCTTCATGATTGACTACTACAAGAACAGGAAGCTGCAGTTACTCTTCGCCGGTCATGATTATATGCATCTGATAGACCGCAACGGCAACTATGTAGACAAGTACCCTGTAAAAATGAGGTCTCCGGCATCAAACACGCTGGCTGTGTTTGATTATGAGAGTAACAAGGAGTACAGGCTCTTCATGGCAGGCGAGGACCGCAATATCTATGTCTATGACCGTTCCGGAGCGCAGGTAAAGGGGTGGAACCTTTTCACCGCCAGGGGAAAGGTTACTGACCCGGTCTCTTTCTTCAGGGTCAGGGGCAAGGATTATCTGTTTGTTGCTGATGATCAGGCGGTGTATGTGCTTGACCGCACAGGTAACATAAGGGTGGCACACCAGGAGCCGCTGATGAAAGCGGCAGGCTCGGCAGTCAGGCTGACCGGGGGCGATGATCCCGTCATAATTTTCTCAGCTCCTGACGGATCTACAATCAGGTTGTTGTTCGACGGCTCGGTCAGGCGGGATACGGTTACAGGCTTATCAGCAGCACACAGGTCTGACTTTACGGACCTTGACGGAGACAGGATGGCCGATCGCGTTACGCTGGACAAAGGCAGCCTGAGAGCTTTTGGCAGCAACGGAATGGAGTTGTGGACCTACACCTTCGGAAGTGAACAACAGGCAGGGCCATATATATTCAGCATGGGAACGGGTGAGCGGAGAATAGCTGTTTACGAGGCCGGCAAGGGGTTATTGCACCTTACCGGCAGAAACGGCGCCTCCGTGGCCGGGTTCCCGCGCAATGCAGGACCGTTCTTCAACATAGGCAGGGTGACGGGCAACAGTACATGGAATCTCATTGTTAACGAAAGTGAGAATTACCTATGCAATTATGAACTGACAGGCGGTTCGAAATAATCAAGAAGATGAAAAGAAAAATAATCATGTTGATCCTGCTGCTGCAGGCAGCAATCTTTATCCAGGCACAGTCAGGCCACACCCTCTGGTTCATGAATCTGCCCCAGGCCAACACGCTCAATCCTGCCCTGAAACCCGGCGGCAGGACTTATATCGGCCTGCCTGGGATAACCGATATCTCCGTGAGGATTGACAATAACTTCCTGAGCCTTTCGGATCTTTTTGCCGGGGGTGTCATCTCCGACTCCACGTACACCTTTCTTGATGAAGGAGAGTGGTTAGACAGATTTCTTGAAGGCCTGGGCAATAACAACTCAGTTGAGCCACAGGCGGCCGTCAGGCTCCTGGGGATGGCTTTCACCGTGAAGGATGACCTGAGGATAACATTTGACATAACGGAGAGGGCTGATGCCAGCATCGTTATGCCGGGAGACCTGCTGAGGCTGGGACTGGGAGGTGCGCAGGATTTCATCGGGAGATCAATTGACCTCTCCTCCCTGAGGTCAGATGTCAGGTATTATCATGAGATAGGAATTGGTGCATCAAAAAATATAACGGACAAACTGAGAGTTGGCGCCAGGGCGCTGATCCTCTCGGGAGTGGCATCAGCCCACCTGAATAACAAGGGAGTTACTCTGACCGTCAACGAAGATAATACCCACACTGTGGATGCTGATATTGCACTCGACTTCAGTGCACCGCTGCTGTTCATCACCGAGGAGGACGGCGCCGTGCATGGCATTGAGTTTGATAATGCCCGCTTTGACAATACCGCAGATATTATCTCATACATGACCGCATTTGCTAATCCCGGTCTGGGTATTGATCTGGGCGCGGAGTACAGGTTCAATGAAATGTTTGCGGTCTCGGCCGCGCTGACTGACCTGGGATTCATCAAATGGAATCGTGACAGGACTGAGATCTCGCTGAGAAACAGGTTTGTGTTTAACGGGCTGACGATGCAGGATGTCTATGATGACAGCGTCGATTTCGAGGAGGAGCTGCTTAACTGGACCATTGACACTTTGCAGAATGCCATGGATATTACTGATCTTCCGGGAAACTATACCACTTATCTGCCCACAACCTTTACCGCAGGGTTCGGCTACACCCCGGTGCCCTGGTTCACTGCGGGGGTTCTCTCACGGACACGTTTTGCCGGGAAGCAGGTACACCAGGCAGTAACACTCTCAGGCAATGTCAACCTGGGGAATGTATTCTCAACCACCCTGGCTTATACGATGGCCAACAGGAGGTATGACAACCTGGGCTTCGGTCTGGCAGTAAGGGGCGGATTTCTTCAGTTCTTTGCGCTTGTTGACAATATTCCCCTGAGATGGACCGGGGTTACAAGAGGGGAGGACACATTCAGGCTGCCGGAAAACTGGAACACCATTCACGCCCGGGCAGGGCTTAACCTCCTTTTCGGGAACAGGCAAGATGAAAAGCCGCTGCCTCCCATGTAGGCCGTGATTATTTTGAGGATTCCTTAAGCTGCCGGGCCAGGGCGTTAGCAAAAACAAAATCGTTGAGCAGCCGGCAGTCCGACTTCAGTATCTCATCGCGGTTACCCTCCCAGCATTTTTCCCCTTCTTCGATGAAGATGATCTTTTCGCCGTTCTCCATCACGGAGTTCATGTCGTGAGTGTTTACCACGGTGGTCATGTTCAGCTCAACGGTGATCTCCCTGATAAGTTCGTCAATGACGATGGAGGTCTTCGGGTCAAGGCCCGAGTTTGGCTCATCGCAGAAGAGGAACCGCGGTTTGAGGGCTATGGCGCGTGCTATGGCCACCCGTTTTTTCATCCCCCCGGAGAGTTCTGCAGGAAAGAGTTTGTTTGAGTCGATGATCTTCACTCTCTCAAGGCAGAAGTTTACCCGTTCGAGTTTCTCCGCTGATGACATGGATGAGAACATGTCAAGAGGGAACCTCACATTCTCCTCAACTGTCATGGAGTCAAAGAGCGCGCTGCCCTGAAAGAGCATGCCCATCTGTTTTCTCAGCTCCTTTCTTCCGCGGAAATCAAGGTTGGTGAAGTCAACGTCATCATAGTATATCTTCCCTTCATCAACTTCGAGGAGGCCAACCAGGCATTTGAGGAAGACAGTCTTACCTGATCCGCTTTTGCCAATGATAAGGTTTGTTTTTCCGGGCTCGAACAGGGCGGAGATGTCTGTCAGTACCTGCCGGTCACTGAAAATTTTTGATATATTCTCTGCTCTTATCATGAAAGGAGGAGCTGAGTGAGGACGACGTTGAAGAGCAGTATGGTAACGCTGCTGTAGACCACCGCTTTGGTACTGGCCCTGCCCACCTCGAGTGATCCGCCCTCAACATGGTATCCCTGGTGAGCTGACACGGTGGTAATGATAAACGCAAAGATGACAGTCTTTATCAGCGAGTAGGTTATGTAATAGGGGATGAAGGCGTACTGTATGCCGTAGATATAATCCTGCGAGGTAATTACCCCGGCAGAGGTCCCCACTATCCATCCGCCCATTATGCCTGTGATGATGCTTATCAGGGTAAGGAAGGGATTGAAGAGCACGGTAGCCACCACCTTGGGCAGGATGATGTAGGCGGCGGAGTTGATGCCCATAAGCTCAAGTGCATCAATCTGTTCCGTAACTCTCATGGTTCCTATTTCGGATGCTATATTTGAACCTACTTTCCCGGCAAGTATCAGTGCCACAATGGTTGAAGAGAACTCAAGTATGATTGAGTCCCTGGCGCCAAGGCCAATGAGGTAGGTGGGATAGATTGGATTTTCTGTGTTATAGGCTGTCTGCAGGGTGATTACCGCGCCCATGAAGAAAGAGATGATTGTGACTATGCCTATTGATCGCAGTCCCAGGTTAACCAGCTCCTTCATGGTCTGACGGTAGTATATTGAAGGTTTCTCGGGTTTGGAGAAGACCTTGCCCAGCAACATCCAGTAAGAACCAAAGCCTGAAAGAAATTTGAACATAGGGAACGTTTATGAGCTCAAATTTAAGAATAATTCGCTGCACATGAGCCGGCGCCCTGTTTCCGGCGAGGTTTTTATATATTTGTGGCAGTTCTGATCTATTATACATAATTATGAAACTCACATGTTATTCCGGCAAATACAGGTATGAGGGAAGCTTTATAGTCATGTGGGTTCCATGTGGTCACTAAAATCAAATTATTAACATATGAAGAATCGCTATTTACTGATCATGGCCGGCGGTGTGGGAAGCCGTTTCTGGCCGTTGAGCAGAAAGGAGACACCGAAGCAGTTCCTTGATATCCTTGGTACGGGAGAGACGCTTATTCAGATGACATATCGCCGGTTCAGTGATATCTGTCCGCCGGAGAACATTTATGTAGTAACAAATGAGGACAGTGCAGAGGTTGTTGTGAGTCAGCTTGGCATTAATTCCGACCATGTCCTGGCCGAGCCTCTGAGGCGCAATACTGCACCATGCATTGCCTATGGCATTTTCCATATCATGGCTGAGAACCCTGCTGCGGTAATAGCGGTGACACCTGCTGATCACCTTATAAAGAAGGAGGACGAGTTCAGGAAAGTGATGGATGATGCTTTCAGGTTCGCCTCGGAGAATGATGCGCTGCTTACCCTCGGGATAAAGCCAGACAGGCCCGAGACAGGTTACGGTTATATACAGGCGAATACCATGCAGCCTGTCAGCGGTTATGATAACCTGCACAAGGTCAAGGCCTTCACCGAGAAGCCTGAGTTGGCAATGGCCAGGGTTTTTCTTGAGAGCGGTGATTTCTACTGGAACAGCGGGATCTTCATCTGGAAAGCCTCAACCATTCTCGATTCATATGACAGGCATCTGCCTGATATCTTCCATACCTTCAACGATGGGAGGGAGCTCTTCAACACACCGGCGGAGAAGCAGTTCATTACCCGTGCCTATGCCCAGTGCAGCAGCATCTCTGTTGATTACGGCATAATGGAGAAGGCAGACAATGTATACGTGATATGCACTGATCTGGGGTGGTCTGACCTTGGAACCTGGAGCTCACTCTACATGCATTCTGATCATGACAGGAATGACAATGCGGTGGTTAACGCGCGCGCGTTTACATACAACTCTGAAGGCAACATAATCAGTCTTCCGGCCGGCAAGGTAGCTGTGATCCAGGGGCTGGATGATTACATTATAATTGACAGTGGTGACGTATTGCTGATTGTCTCGCGCGAGCAGGAGCAGGATATCAAGAAATACCTGGATGATGTGGGCCGGGAGACCGGGGATATATACCTGTGATAATACACGATCTCGCATCCATTTATAAAATCTGGTTATGATGCAGGCAGCGGCGGGTCTGAGACCCGCCGGTACGGGGAATGATGCAGGAATGTGGTCATGATACAGACAGCGGCAGGCCTCAGGCCTGCCGCTGTCAATCATGGATACAGATTATCTGCCCGGGAGGCAGATTATCCGCCTAGTATTCCCAAAGATCCTGTTCGAAATTGAATATCTCGTTTTTGATACGTTCTGCCTCGTAGATCTGGGCAGGACCCATCTTGTACTGGTTTATCGATCTGTCGTCATAGACATTTGACTCAGCCACTATATATCCATTGAACCTGCGTTGCAACATAAGATCCTCGAAAGAGATACGCTGTGCGTCATTGTAGGAGTTGAAGGCCTCGTGGGTGGCAAGAGCCTGCCTGACATCCTCATACCTGATCCAGAAAAGGCGTCTTTTAACGAGCCTGGAGGTGATCTGGTCATAACCCATATAGATGGGGCAGATACCAATGATGCGAACGTCAAGGCGTGAGTGCTTTTTGTCAAAGAACCACTCTTCAAGGATCATCAGCTGTTTGATATCAGCCGGGTTTTCCATGTTGGTGACGGTAGAGTCTATCTCCCGTCCCTCAGCGTTGATGACTGTGATTGTCAATGTATCACGGTTCATCTTAGCGGCTATATCATTATAGGTTGTCGGCACGGTCATGGCGTCACCGTCAGTGGGGGTGACTCTTCCTGACAGTATCTCATTGAGGAGGATACCTGACAAATTCATCCTGCCGTCAGACATCTCTGATGTGAACCTGTTATTTGCCGCGTCGTATCTCAGTGACGGGTAGTAGAGGTTCAGGTTCATCTTCTCCCTCAGGTCAATTATGCGGTACAGTCTTTTTGACCATATGACGTCTGATTCATTCAGATAGGTATAGTTGACCTTCTGGTTCTCGGGCATCTGTTTGGTGTAGATGTCGCCGAATGACTGGGCCATTGCTCCTGTGCAAAACAGGAGGGCTGCGAAGCCTGCCAGAATTCTTCTGTTCATGGTTTGTATCTTCTGTTGTTAGTTAACCTTAAGAATGATCGGGTTGAGGTCCCTGGTTCTTCCGTCGGGTCCTACTGCCTTGATCTTTTCAATTATAAGTTTTTGTCCGGCGCGCAGGTTGCCTATCAGCCCCTTCTGCTTGTCGGTAAGTCTGTTGCTGTTTGACTCGGCCGTTATCTCGTAGCCCTTGTCATTGACAGAGACGGTAAAGCCGGTGACGGTGTAAGTGAGGTCAAACTCAAAGTTCTCAAGCACGGCGGTAACCACCTGTTGTGCAGCAGCCACGCTGCGTAGCACATTGCCTTCCTTCATGTTTGCAAACCGGGCTTCGGGATCAGGCAGTCTCCTTACCCTGAACTCCACCGGCGGGAAGGTCTGTATCTTACCGTTGATATTCGCAGAGACTATGATCTGTGCATTCTGGCCCACGGTACGGGGTTGAGCAACATATTCACCGCGATAGTTTTTGTATTTGCCTCTTTTGATATCACCGTTGGTCATGCGGACGGTAAGCTTATCCGATCCCACGCCCGGTACTGATACGTCAAGAGGGTTCTGTATGCCCTGGTAGAGGACATTCATGGCTGTGGGAGAGACAACAACGTTAGGCATTCCCACCGAGTATCTGGAATCAAAGGCATAGCTGCGCATTGTACCATCAGGAGCCTTCATCTTAATTACTCCGCCCCATGATTTCTCACCGATGGAGCCGGGTCTTACCCTGTAGACACCAACGCCTGACTCATCAACTGGCAGCTGCGTGGCCTGCGGGCCCGGCTCGTATGTCACTGAACCGTCAGCGTTCGTGGTTGATGTATAGGGGCCAACGAAGATCTCCATGTCCTGTGTCGTATCAGTTGCTGCAACGAATACACGGGCCTCGTATTCATTACCCTGCATAATATATGTTGAGTTGGGTATGACAGTAGGAATGATCTTGTTGAACCTGAATGATCCGGCATCGATCTGGGTAAAGAGGAAGTTGAGCAGGTCAGTCTCCGCGTTCCTGACGTCTACCTGCATCTTGGAGAGGATTGTGATCACTGCAACAAGTGGCAGGGTCTGGAAGTTGGCATTTACCCAGTTCTCCTTCCCGGTACCTTCAAGATTTTCCGGATCGTCGGTATTGAGTATGTCCAGTATAGACTTTTCGGCAGAAAGGTCCTTGCCTTCGAGAGTCTCAACGAGGTATGAGCGGTAATCTTCAATAAGGGCCTTAAGGTGATTTCCCTTGCCAGCCTGGTTTGCTCCTATAAGTATTTCAGAGGGAACATTATTCTCATCTATCTTCTTTACCTTGGTAACATCTATCTGGTTATTGGGAAGCAGTGCTTCCGACTCCGGGCCTTCAGCCGTGGTAATGATTTCCACCTTGAGATCCTGAATAAAGTTGAAAACCTCATCGGCACGTGCCTTTACCTCGTAGGCTTTTGCTTTCCATTCTCCTGCTTTCTCGGGATTTTCAGCCGCCGCAACATCAAAAGCTGCATAGGTTATATCATTCTTTTTGATATAGTTCGCGGTGGTCTTGGTCAGGCTGAGATCAACTTTCTTAAAAGCCTCGACCGCCTCCTTTGAAACGTTAAGAGCAAGCATCGCTGTCAGGATGAGATACATCATCCCGATCATCTTTTGCCGCGGGGTTTCTTTTCCCTTAGCCATTTGCGGATAGTTTAAAAGTTAGCAGATATATTGTTGAAATCAACATTATTTGACGTTCATTGCGGCAAGCATATTGCCGTAGACATTGTTCAGTGAGCTGAGGTTTTCATTCAGTCTGGCAACCTGTTCACGGTATTTCTTCGTGTCGTCTGCTGAACCGGTAAGGTCTTTCATCAGACCCTCCATGCCCTGGTATATGGTTTCACTGCTTTTAACATGATCATTTGCCCCGCGGAGCTGGAGCTCATAGGCTGCATTGAGGGCGGAGAGGTTCTTGTTGAGTGCCTCCAGCTTCTCCTGGTAGCTGCGGCCGCCGGTCTCTATGGTTTTTGATGATTCACCGATAGCCTGGTAGACCGAGCTGGTGTCACTCATTGACCTTGCGGTCTGAAGCACTGACTCGGAAAGGTTACGGAGTGATTCGTTCGCTTTCCTGATGGTGCCGGTATACTCATTTGTGGTAGCCGCCAGGTCACCCATGGAGTTGAGGTTGTTTGTGGTCTCGGTGAGCTTCTTCAGTCCTGAGCTGAGCCTGTCAAACATGTCGGGTGTAATTCCCGCGTCGGCAAGCATCTTGTCGAACTGTGAAAGACCTGCTCCACCGCCGTAGCCTCCGCCACCACCACCAACAGCTGCAAAACCGATATCCTCACCTGAGTAGTTGGGATCAAGCTGGGGATAGACCAGTTTCCAGTCAGGCTCCTCCTTCAGGGGCTCAAAGGCTGAGAAGAAGAAGATGATTGCTTCTGTGATCAGACCCACAGAGAGCAGTAATCCTGCAAAGGGATAGTGCTGGATCTTGAAGAGAGCACCGATTATCACGACCGAGGCGCCCCAGCCGTATAACTTGGACATGAAAGCTTTCCACTTACTTGTATGAACAATTTCCGAGAGGCCCATATATTTAAAATTTTAGGTTTAACAGTATTAGTTATTTACTCCGATATAAGTTCTGACATTACGGAACCCTACAAATGATTTTGTTGAGTCCTGGTATTCATAATCCCTTGATGATGTTTGCATGAATAATGCAATATCCTTCCATGAGCCTCCCCTGATAACCTTGCGCTTGAGAACGGGAGGATCATCAGGACGGGCATTGTATTCATAGTCAGGATTAAGATCATGGGTGAAGACATAAGATGAGGGATGGTATGCGCATGAAGTCCATTCGGACACGTTGCCGGCCATGTCAAAGAGGCCGTACTCATTTGGTTCGAAGGAGGCCACCTTAATTGTATATACTGCTCCGTCATCAATATAGTTACCGCGAAGGGGTTTGAAGTTTGCAAGGAAGCAGCCCTCATAGTTACGCGTGTATGGTCCGCCCCATGGATACATTGAGAGGTCAAGGCCACCGCGGGCGGCATATTCCCATTCGGTCTCCAGCGGGAGGCGATAGTTGTGAACATCAGCTATGCCCTGTGCACGCAGGTGTTCATTCATGAAGTTGGTACGCCAGACGCTGAAGGCACGTGCCTGAATCCATGACACTCCTACCACAGGGTAGTCATCATAGCCCGGATGCCAGTAATATAAGGTAGCCCAGGGCTCATTGAATGAATAGGTAAAGTCCCTGATCCATGCAAGCGTATCCGGATAGATATTGACATTATGATGCATTATGAATGAGGAGCGGTCAACAATGTCGGTGGTATTGCCCTCGAGGTCAGTCACCTGGCCCTCGTATCTCCCTTCCTTGTAGTTGTACCTGGCCTTTGCTGCCTGCTTGTAGTCAACCCAGAAATATGAGTAGTTCAGGAGGCGGGTGTCCCATTGTTTGTTGCCATTGAATCTCTCCTCCGGAGGGTAGTACATTGATTCCGCAACGGCCTGAATGTCTTCATCTCTCAAGTCGATTTTCTCTTCCCAGTTCAGGACATATGGTTCAATAATATTTCCCTCCTCGTCAGTGCGGAAAAATTCGTAACCCTCAAGACCTTCCTCTCCCAGTCTGGTCCTGAGGATGGAGTCACGCACCCAGTTGGTGAACTGACGGTATTTATTATTGGTGATCTCTGTCTGGTCCATCCAGAAAGCTTCTACCGTTACTGTTTTGGAGAGACTGTTCATGGCTCGCAGAGGATCCTGGTCACTTGGTCCCATTACAAAGGAACCGGCCGGGATAAAGGCCATCTCAAACGGTTCCGGCTCATAGAACTTCTTCCTTCCCTGAACACCTGTCAACTCGCCGGTCTCGTATGAGCCGCAGCTACTCAAAATCAGGGTTAACGTAAGAGCTAAAAGGGTTACCTTTTTCATATACTCATTAATTTAAATATGCAAGTAAATTTATTTTTGCCTGTTTATCAGAGGAAACGGATACTCCTGTAACGGGTGACGCTTTTGCCGAGTCCGAGATCGAAGCTGTAAGAGACAAGAAACTCATGGGAGCCACTGGTTCCTTTTCTGATCTCCGATATCGGGAAGTCGTATCCATATCCAACCTTTAAACCGTTATATAATTCTATGCCTGCGAATCCTGTGATTGCGTCACTTATCCTGTAAGAAACGCCACCCCATATCTTTTTATTGTATCTAACCATGCCGGTGGCTAAATATTGTGTGGTGGCGCCATCATTTACTATAAAAACTGATGGTATAAGTTCAAAGGCTGGATTGGGGAGACGGAAATAGTAACCGGCGGTGAGATAGTATTGACGGCTCACATATGTGGCAGTTTCCGAGTACTTTACTTTGGGCTGGTTGAGATGTGTCACGGAGATGCCGGCATAGTAATTAAGTCCCTGGTAATATATTCCGGCAGATATGTCAGGTGCGATAAATGATTCGTCATTCTCCGGGATCAGCGGATCTCCTGATGGAGGGGTATGGCCCGGGCCTGAGGGTATGTACCACTCGGGCGAAATTGTCATGTTCAGCATCCCGGCGCTGATTCCTGCGCCAAGAGTACCCGTGCCCAGTGTGAAAAGGTAAGAGTAGGATAGGCTGAGACCTATGTCATTACTGAAGCCGAACCTGTCAGCTTCCACCAGCAGGCCTGCTCCGCTGCGAAGGCCAAAGAGGCTGAAGGGGGTGTTAACATTAAAGATCATTGTTGAGGGTGCTCCGGGGAAGCCTACCCACTGCTGGCGTGTGAGCGCGGTGGCTGTGATCATCCCCGACATACCTGAATAACCAGGATTATAGGTCTGTGTGTTGAACATGTAATTGCTCAGCACGGGATCCTGCTGACCGCATACGATGCCGTACGGGAGGAGCAATGCCAGGATGAGTATCCTTATTTTCTTCATATTCAGGGAGTGCCTGTGAGCCCTTCACTATAACGGGTAAAATAAATAAAAAATATGCATGCCACAAAATTGAGGCCAAATTTAGTGGCCATACCTGAGGAGTGCACGCGTCCATCTTCCCGGCACCTGATCACGATTGGCCATGAGGTAGTCCTCATAGGAGCAGGCGAGGTAGTGCTGTTGACCCCGGGTGTCACGTATCTCTATCCACCACCGGTCAGTGATCATGCTCTTGATGAAGATAGCCTCTCCCTCCAGATCGCTGAGAGTCACGTGATAGCGGGTGAAGCGGCTGCTCGACTGGTCGCCAAGGAAAGCTACCTCATACTGTTTCTGTGAGAATCCTTCAAGGAAGAACCATATCAGCTGCGCTGCCAGCTGGGATGTCTGCATCCTGTTATCAAGGGTGGGATTGACCTCCAGTACGGAAAATATTTTAAGGTTATCAGAGAGGCCGGCGTACCTGGCAAGCAGGCATATCTCCTCACCGTAGAAGCCGTTGGCCGAGGGGAGGATGGCGCCGGGTGCATCTGACTGGCGCACCGAGCCTATATCAAATGCTGCAGCAGCCGCATCACGGAAGAGCGGTTCGGTCTCATGGACCGCTGCCCGCACCTCACCAATGCGCATCATGTCATAGTGCCTGCGGTTGAACCTGTTTACCACCTGCTGGTCAGTGAGATAGGTCTGATGGCCTATGACTGAAAGGTGTGAGAGGCAGCTACCACTGCGGTAGATGAGGTCATTCATCCAGTTCAATGAGTCAGGCGATCTCTTCTCTGCCGTAAAGTCGATGCGCGAATCAACCGAAACCAGTGACCACTTTTCCTTCCCGGCAGAGAGGGCTCTGTCAATGGCAGGCATCAGGGCGCTGGTCCCCCCGATGATCAGAGGCACCACATTCTTTGACAGGAGCTCCAGCAGCACGTCACACAGCCCGGCAATTGTATCATCAAACGATGCACCCGGTCTGAAGTTGCCGAGGTCCGCAACCTTCAGCCTGCCCGGCAGACGGGAGAAGGAGTAGAGGCTCTTCCTGATGGCATCAGGCGCTTGTGAGGCCCCGGTGTTCGATGAGTGGCGGTCGTCCGGCACCCCGATTATTGCTGCTGCCAGACCTCCAGGATCACCCAGGGGCTGATTCCCGCTGTTGACAGTCACATTATGCGGGAAGGCCGAGGATCCTTTCAGCGGTTCCACCCCGGGCCTGTCAAGACAAACGGGATCAAGATACTGGTTAAGATCGATCATATTATATATAAGGTCACTTCTTCTTCCTGCCCCTGGTGCTCTTTGGTCTGCTACCCTTCTCAATGATGGCAAGGCACTCTTCCCGGGTAAGCTTCTGCGGATCACTCCCTTTCGGGATGCGGTAGTTGGTGTTGTCATGTGAGATGTAGGGTCCATAGCGGCCGTTAAGTACCTTTATGTCACCGAACTCGTTTATCACCTTCTGTTTTTCTCCTTCTCTCTTTTCCTTAATGACCTCAATGGCTCTCTCTGTCGTGATTGTATAGGGATCATCCACTCCCTTTTTGAGAGAGTAGAATTTGCCGGCATGCCTTACATAGGGTCCGTACTTCCCCACTCCCACCGTCATCTCCTCATCTTCAAAGGAACCTGCGGTGCGCGGCAGGGCAAAGAGGGCGAGGGCTTCCTCAAGGGAAATAGTCTCCAGCAACTGGTCGCGCCTGAGGTTCGCAAAGCGAGGCTTATTGTCAGGCGATGCTTCGCCGAGCTGTACCACCGGTCCGAAGCGGCTCATCTTCACCGATACCGGTTCGCCGCTGGCAGGGTCAGTACCCAGTTGCCTGGCGCCTGTCTGGCGGGCACGTATTGCAAGCGACTCGTCAACGGTCTTGCGGAAGGGTCCGTAGAAGGAAGAGATCATCTCATTCCACTTCGTCTCGCCGGAGGCGATCTCGTCAAACTCCTTCTCCACCCCTGCAGTGAAGTTGTAGTCAAGTATGTCAGGGAAGTTGGCAATAAGAAAGTCATTGACTATCATGCCTATGTCTTTAGGGAAGAGCTTTGACTTCTCCTTGCCGGTTATCTCGCTCTTCTCACTACGGGTGATCTTGCCCCTGGAAAGGGCCAGCTGTATTATGGCCCGTTTCTCTCCCGGTCTGTCCTCACGGGCAACATAGCCTCTCGACTGGATGGTTGAGATAATGGGTGCGTATGTTGATGGTCTTCCTATGCCCAGCTCCTCGAGCTTCTTTACCAGGCTGGCCTCGGTGTACCGGGGCGGGGGGGTGGTGAAGCGCTGCAGTGCTGTTATGGCTCCGGGAGTAAGCTCCATTCCCTTGTCCACGCGTGGGAGAATAGCCTTTTCATCCTCTCCGGTGTTGCTGTCATATGATTCGGTATATACCTTCAGGAAGCCGTCAAAGAGTATCACCTCACCAGTTGCGGTAAAGCTTACCGGAGAGGATGACATTCCAATTGTGATTGTGGTCTTTTCCGTACGGGCATCGGACATCTGGGAGGCTATCGCCCTGCGCCATATAAGCTCGTATAGCTTTTTCTCATTATTGTTTCCCGGCACCTCCTTCCTGTCGAAGTAGGTGGGCCTGATAGCCTCATGGGCCTCCTGTGCCCCACGTGAGTGAGTCTTGAACTGACGTGTACGGGAGTAACCTGCCCCATATTCGGTTGTAATGACCTCCCTGGCAGTATTGAGGGCCAGTGATGACAGGTTGGTGGAGTCGGTCCTCATGTAGGTGATCTTCCCTGCCTCGTAGAGCTTCTGTGCCACTGACATTGTCTGCGCCACCGAGAAGCCAAGCTTACGGTAGGCTTCCTGCTGAAGGGTGGAGGTGGTGAAGGGTGGCGCCGGTGAGCGGGTACCGGGCTTAACCACTATATTTTCAACGGTGAATTCAGACGTGTTGCATTTTTCCAGGAAGATCCTGGCTTCCTCCTCAGTACTGAATTTTTTCGGACACTCAGCCTTCAGCAACACATCGGCGCCTTCACTGTTCTTCCCGCTGAAGGAACCTGTTACCCTATAGGCGGAGTCAGCCGTGAAGCTTATGATCTCACGCTCACGGTCAACGAGGAGGCGCACAGCAACCGATTGAACTCTTCCGGCAGAGAGGGAGGGCTGTACTTTCTTCCAGAGAACGGGTGAGAGTTCAAAACCTACCAGCCTGTCGAGTATTCTGCGTGCCTGCTGGGCGTTGACCAGGTTCATGTCAACCTGGCGGGGCGACTCCACTGCGCGGGTGATGGCCTCTTTCGTTATCTCATGGAACACTATGCGGCGCGTGGTACCGGGGTCAAGCCCAAGAACGGCAATAAGATGCCACGCTATGGCCTCCCCCTCACGGTCCTCATCGGAGGCAATCCACACAGTCTCTGCCTGGCCTGCCAGCTTGCGAAGGTCGGCCACCACCTTCTTCTTGTCTTCAGGTACCTCATAGACAGGGGCAAACCCCTTCTCTACTTCAACCCCAAGATTATTTTTTACAAGGTCACGTATGTGCCCGAAGCTTGATACTACAGTAAAATCCTTTCCAAGGAACTTTTCTATTGTTTTAGCTTTTGCAGGTGACTCAACAATTACCAGGTTTTCTGCCATGCGAGATTTTTTAAAAACAGGGCAAAGTAAGTGAATAAGGGCACTAACTTCAAAATTATTGAAAAAAATTCTGTATTAATCACTAAATTAGCGCCCTTATTATGAGGCTATCATGAGGGATAAGAAATTCAGGAAGAACATTATCTGGTTCTGGGTGATAATTTCTCTGCCGGCGCTGCTGGTGATGACGCTGTTCATCCTTATTTCTGCCAACAGGCTCGGGCCCATTCCCTCTTTCGGGGAGCTGGAGAACCCTGACAACAGCCTCGCCGCCGAGGTCTATTCGGAAGATGATGTATTGCTTGGCAAATTTTATATACAGAACCGTACCTGGACGGAATATGAAGCGATATCACCCTATGTGATTGATGCTCTTATTGCCACGGAAGATATCAGGTTTTACAGGCATTCGGGAATAGACTTCCGGGGGCTGGCAAGGGTGCTTGTCAAAACAATCATACTGGGTCAGAACACCGGGGGAGGCAGTACCATCACCCAGCAGCTGGCGAAGAACCTTTTCCTTCCCAGGGATCTCTCCAATGACCCTGCACTTGTGCGTGCCTCAAAGCTGGCAGTGGCTAAATTCAAGGAGTGGCAGACGGCGGTGAAGCTTGAGAAGAGCTACACAAAGGAAGAGATCATCACCATGTATCTCAACGTGTTTGACTTTATCTACAATGCCGTTGGCATTAACTCGGCGGCACGCATATACTTTAATACAACGCCTGACTCGCTTAACATAGAGCAGAGTGCCATGCTGGTGGGCATGCTCAAGAATTCGGTGGCCTATAATCCCCTGCGCAATGAAGAGTCAGCGTTACGGAGGCGTAACGTGGTTATCTCACAGATGGAGCGGTACGGATATATATCACATGCGGTGGCTGACTCGGTCAGTGAGCTGCCCCTGGGGATAGACCTTCGCGAGGACAGCCACAATACAGGCCCGGCAACCTACCTCAGGGAATATATCAGGTCAACTATGAACAGCAAACAGCCGGAGAGAAAAAGCTTCTGGTCGGAAGATCAGTACAATGATGCTCTCTGGCGCTGGGAGAATGATCCCCTCTACGGGTGGTGCCAGAAGAACACAAAACCTGACGGCACTCCGTATAACCTGTACCGTGATGGTCTGAGGATCTACACTACGGTTAACTCGAAGATGCAGACCTATGCAGAGGAGGCACTGGTGGAACATCTCTCGAAGAACCTCCAGCCGGTCTTCGACAAGAGAGCCAGAAACTACAGAAACCCGCCCTGGTCGAATGACCTCACCAGCGCACAGGTAAAGCAGATAATGGACCGGTCAGTCAGACAGAGCGACAGGTACCAGAGCATGAGGCGCAATGGCATTCCCGAGGATTCAATCACGCTGGCCTTCAATACGCCAATACCCATGAAGCTCTTTTCCTGGGACGGGGAGATTGATACCGTGATGACCCCCATTGACTCCATAAGGTATTATAAGTACTTTGTCAGATCATCTTTCATGGCCATGGACCCGCATTCGGGTCATGTATGGGCATATGTCGGCGGACCTGACTTCAGGTACTTCAAGTATGATGCTGTTACCCAGCAGAAGAAACAGGTGGGATCAACCATCAAACCCTTTCTCTATACACTGGCCATGCAGGACGGCATGTCGCCCTGCTTTGAGGTTGAGAATGTAGCCCGTTCATTTGAGCTGCCGGGTGACTCGGTCCCCTGGAGACCCAGAAGCTCCGGTCCTGAGGAGTATCATGGCAGGAGGGTGACCCTGAAATGGGGCCTTGCCCAGTCTGAAAACTATATATCTGCCTGGCTGATGAAGCAGTTCTCGCCGCAGGCAGTGGTTGACATCATGCACCGCATGGGCATCAGGAGCTTTATAGACCCGGTCTATTCAATTTTCCTGGGGACCTCTGATCTCTCCCTGGAGGAGATGGTAGGGGCATACGGCACCTTCGCCAACAAGGGAGTGTATACCCGTCCTCTGTATGTGACACGTATAGAGGACAGAAACGGAAACATCATATCCACCTTCAATCCCTATATTGACGAGGTGATAAGTGAGGATGATGCCTTCCTGATGACATCACTGCTGAAAGGTGTTGTCACCAACGGAACGGCGGTGAGGCTCAGGCTCACCTATAAGCTTAACAATGCCATGGGAGGGAAGACCGGCACCACGCAGAATCACTCCAACGGGTGGTTTATGGGTGTGATGCCTGACCTGGTGGCAGGTGTATGGACCGGTTGGGAGGATCAGGCCATCCACTTCGAGGATCTCTCCATGGGTCAGGGAGCCAACATGGCACTGCCTGTATTCGGGCTCTTCCTGCAGAAATTGCTTGCCGACGAGGATTTTGCCATCATGGGTACGGCGGATTTCGAAGCACCGCCGGGCTTCAACGTGGAGCTTGACTGTGACAGGGTCAACAGCCAACAGCAGGTCAATTCCTACCGTCAACGTGAGTATTAGGAAAGTCTGAAGGTCTGTCGCTTCGCTCTGCCATACGGCGGATCCCCGCATGCGGTCTGACAGTCTGAAGGTCAGAGGATCTTCATCTGAAAGTTTTTTCAGGCAAAGAGAAGTTTTGCCAGCCCCTCGATCTTATATACCTTTGATATCTTCAACCCGGGAACATCTCTTATACCCCTGTGAAATCCCGAGACCACTATCTCACTGAATCCCATCCTGGCTGCCTCGGTGATCCGTTGTTCAATCCTGGCTACAGGTCTGATCTCGCCGGAGAGGCTCACCTCGGCAGCGAAAGCTGTATGATGATCAACAGGGATGTCGAGGTTTGAGGAGAGCACTGCTGCCACCACTGCCAGGTCAATTGCCGGGTCACTTACTTTCAGTCCCCCTGCTATATTCAGGAACACGTCCTTGGCTCCGAGTCTGAAGCCTGCTCTTTTCTCGAGCACTGCCAGGAGCATGTTCAGGCGCCGGGTGTCAAACCCTGTTGAGCTGCGCTGGGGTGTTCCGTAGACAGCGCTGCTCACCAGTGACTGTGTCTCTATCAGGAAAGGCCGTACCCCGTCAACCGTGGCGGCGATTGTCACCCCGCTGGCCGGATCACGGTCGCGGCGGATGAACAGCTCCGAGGGGTCAGTCACCTCGCGCAGTCCACCGGAGCCCATCTCAAAGATGCCGATCTCTGCCGTTGAGCCGAAGCGGTTCTTTACTGGTCTGAGGATACGGAAGACATAGTTGCCGTCGCCCTCAAACTGCAGGACCACGTCAACGATATGTTCAAGCACCTTCGGCCCCGCCAGGGTGCCATCCTTGGTTATATGCCCTATCAGTATTACCGGTATGCCTGTCTCCTTGGCAAAGCGAAGCATCATTGCCGCGCACTCCCTGACCTGGGTCACTGATCCGGCGGAGGACTCCAGCAGTGACGAGCTGAGTGTCTGGATGGAATCAATGATCAGCAGCTCAGGTTTGATGGCTGTGGCCTGGGTGAGGACGCTCTCGAGTTCTGTCTCGTTATAGATGAAGCATCTCTCATTACGGCCCTCGAGCCTCCCGGCTCTCAGCTTGACCTGACCCTCGCTCTCCTCGCCGGAGACATAGAGAACCGTTCTGCCCTGTGTTGCAAGGGCTATCTGCAGGGCGAGGGTCGACTTGCCTATTCCCGGCTCGCCACCCATGAGTATCAGTGATCCCTTCACCATCCCTCCCCCGAGGATACGGTCGGTCTCGGAGATGCCACTGGTGATGCGGTCGTTCTCATTCAGCTCTATTCCTGACAGCAGTTCGGGCTTACGCCGGGTGATATCCCTGCTGATGCCCGAAGGCGGAGCGGAGGAGACAATCTCTTCGCGGTAGCTGTTCCACTCGCCGCAGGCCGGACAATGGCCTATCCATTTGGGTGACTCTGCGCCGCAGTTCTGGCACACGTATACGCTTTTGCTCTTTGCCATGTGACACAAGGATTATGCAACAGCCAAATTTACTAAAAAAGAAAAGGTATCAGATCTCTTTTTCTGCCACCACCGATGAGAGCACCCTGCCGCCCTTCTTTCCGAAGAGCGCATAGAGAGAGATGGCGCCCAGGACAGCTATCAGTATCATCTGTGACTCATGCTCCAGGGTGGCGTAAGCCAGGCCTTCCTCAAGGGGGATGGCGTATGCTACCAGCATTCCGCGCGACACAATCCAGTGATATGCTCCCAGACCGCTCTGCACCGGCGCCGCCATGCCGAAGCTGCCAATGATAAGTATGAACAGGGTGGCTTCCACGCCTAGGTCGGATGTTGATTCGAGACAGAGCAGCGGGAAGTAGGACATGAAAAAGTAAGAGATCCAGAGCAGCAGCGTAAGAATCAGGAATTCCAATTTGCGACGTAGCCGGAGGATGGACTTGAGACCTGTAAGCAGACCATCGGAGAAGGAGTATAACTTTTTGAAAACAGGGTAGCCTGAAAGCCTCTCACGCAGCATAAAAAACATAACTACCGCTGTGATTGCGAGCAGCAGCACTATGACCGTTATCACCGTCGCTGACCCGATGGATGAGGTGATTTTCTCCTCGGCCGGTCCAAATATATTTTCTGAGAGGAAGTTTCCCGTGGCAGTGCTCCCGGCAATCACTGTCACTGCCAACAGCACCAGCACGGTGAGGATGTCAACAGTGCGCTCGATAAGCATCGTTCCCACAAGCTTGTCGAAGGGAATATTCTCCTTTTTCCCCAGTGCGGCACACTTGGCCACTTCTCCCAGCCTGGGGAAGATCATGTTGGCAAAGTAACCGGTCACAACTGCATGGCTCGTGTTGGTCAGGCCGGGTGTGGTTCCCAGGGGCTCTATGAGCAGTATCCACCGGCGGGCCCTGACAATGAAGCTCAGGATGGAGAAGGCAACAGCGGGTAGAAGCCAGAAATAATTCGCTTTGCGAAGAACGGTCCACAACTCTGCGAAGTCGATGTCACGAAACGACAGCCAGAGTAGTAGAGCGGCAAAGGCCAGAAACAGAGCGGCCCTTAACAATTGCTTCAAATCCTTTTTCAAAGCTCAGACCAGTTTATTTGTGGCGGTATCGGGAAATAGCAGATGTGGTTTGAATGATTTGGCCTCTTCAGGGGTGAGCTGGGCGTAAGCCATTATTATTACTACATCTCCCACACTCATCTTCCTGGCTGCGGGTCCGTTGAGACATATCTCTCCTGATCCCCTGCGGCCGGTGATTACATAGGTCTCCAGCCTCTCCCCGTTGTTCCTGTTCAGGACCTGTACCTTCTCATGCTCCAGCAGGCCGGCAGCATCCATCAGGTCCTCATCGATTGTGACACTGCCTATGTAATTGAGGTCAGCGCCGGTGACTGTGACGTTATGTATCTTTGATTTGAGAATCTCTATTGTCATCTTGTCTGATTGATTATTGACGGTGCAAAGATATATATCCTTTTTTTTACCGCAACGCCACTTCAATATTGTCTATCAGCCTTACTTCTCCTGCCCTGAGGGCGATACAGGCATAATAACCTTTGTCGGGAGACATCTCTATTACCGCTCTTACCGGGTTGAGGGTGCTCTCCTCCACTATCTCAAAATATTCCAGACTGAAGTCAGGGATCATGTTTATCCGGTCAGCAACGAATTCCTTTATCTCTGATATTTCATAGTCAGAGATCATGGCGCCTGAGGCTATCAGGGTCCGGTATATCTCACCGGCCCTTTCACGGTGCTGGGTAAGCAGCCTTCTGTTACGGCTGCTCATTGCCAGGCCGTCAGGTTCTCTGAGGATGGGGCATGCAATGATCTCCATCTTCGGATAGTGGCGTCTGGCCAGTTCCCTGATGATGGTGAGCTGCTGAAAGTCCTTCTGTCCGAAGAAGGCACATGAAGGCCTGATGATGTCAAAGAGGCGTGAGACCACCTGCGCCACTCCGTTGAAGTGCCCTGGCCGGTGCAATCCCTCCATCACCTTTTCAAGATCACCGAAGTCGAACTGGCGGGTGTCAGGTTCAGGATAGATCTCCTCCACAGGAGGTGTAAAGACAAAATCATTCTCTCTCAGGTACCCTGACAGCATCTGCAGGTCAGCATCGAGGGCCCTGGGGTATTTTGCCAGGTCATCAGGATCATTGAACTGTGTGGGGTTAACGAAGATGCTCACGGCTGTCATGCGGCAGCTCTCCACAGCTCTCTGAACCAGCGAGATATGGCCCTCATGCAGTGCTCCCATGGTAGGCACGAAACCCGGGTTGCGAAGGACGCATACCCTGTAATGTTCCTTCACCTCCTTGGCTGTTGTAAGTACTTTCATGGCTATGGCATTTTTCAGATTACCGGGGCTTTTTACACTAATGACAGGGGCCCGTTACTGCAAAATAACACCATTTTGTCGGTAACCCGTTGTAATTAAGCTTGGAAATTAATTCTATTTTTTTTATTATCTTTGCACTTTCAATTAATATCCAGTTATATCGGGAGGTTTTAATGGAGAGCAGAAGGGTATTGTTTGTTTCACAGGAGATCATGCCCTATCTTGGTGAGACAAAGCTTTCAAAGATCAGCCGTGATCTGCCACAGGGCATACAGGAGAGGGGGAAGGAGATACGGACATTCATGCCCCGTTACGGTTCAATCAATGAAAGGAGAAACCAGCTTCACGAAGTTATTCGTCTTTCGGGGATGAATCTGATAATTGATGACACGGATCATCCGCTTATCATCAAGGTAGCCTCAATACAGTCGGCCCGCATGCAGGTCTACTTCATTGACAATGATGATTATTTTCATCGCAAGCACACGGTGGCTGATGCCTCGGGGAACGAGTACGAGGATAATGATGAGAGGGCCATCTTTTTTGCCCGCGGGGTGATTGAGACGGTGCGCAAGCTGCGCTGGAGTCCTGACATTGTTCACTGCCACGGCTGGCTTGCATCACTGGTGCCTCTTTATATAAGGAAACTATATTCGGATGACCCCGTTTTCAGCAAGGTCAAATCAGTATATTCAGTTTACAATAACGGATTTAAAAAAACGTTAAAATCTTCACTGTCCGATAAGCTGGTGGCAGACGGCATAGATGCCGGCGCCCTCGGTGCCATAAAGAAAGGGGCCGATTTTCTCAGCCTGACTACTCTTACCGTAGAGAATTCTGACGGTATAATTCTCGGGTGTGAGAAAATTGACGAGGAGGTGAAGAAAAAGGTCACAGCCATGGGAAAGCCTCTTCTTGAGTACCAGGGAGAGGAGAATTATATAGATGCATACAATGACTTTTATGATAAACTCCTTCTGGAATCTGCAAAATAAAAATCACCGTTATACCTTCAGGGGTATACGGACAATCATAGTTCCCCTCTTTTCACTGCTGCTCGCAGCTCTTTCCTCCTGCTCACAGGATCCGGTGAAGATTGGTATAGGACTGCTTCCCGGCAGTGACTTTATAGAGATAGAGTCAACCGATACGGTAGGGATAAGAGCCTATACGATGTATAATGATCTCACCCTGACCACTGACTATACCAGGATGATTGCCGGCTCGGTATATGATAAATATTTTGGCACCACCTACTGTGACCTGGTGACACAGCTCCGGTTGATGACCAGGTGGCCGGGCAGAGAGTTTGAGATTGACTCGGTGCTACTTACCTTTGTCCCCGCAAGGGTGTCGGGGAACGACAGTACCGCAGTTCACTATATTCGGCTCTGTGAGACCGGCACCTTGATCACTGACTCAACCGACTTCTACACCGGGCAGGATCCGGACACCATAATGTACCTGGGCGAATACCGCCTGCCAGACCTGGAAGCCGGAAGCGCTGCCGTTGTCAAGCTTCACAACTGGGTTGGCGAGCACCTGTTAAGAGACACTACAATGTTGCTTTCCGGTGCAAAATTCTACGAAGAGTATTTCAGGGGGCTCTACGTTGCCATCAAAAGCGAGACAGAACCGATAATGGTGGAGATGAATGCTTCAGAACAGGTCACCATTGACCCGCTCGGGATAACTATTTTTTACCATTCCGATACTCTCCAGTACAACTATTCATTTGTGGCTACCCCCAGGGCAGTCAACTACAACAGGTTCACTCATGACCGCACCACCGCAGATCCTGACGTGCAGATAATCCATGTCAATGATATGGTGACTGATACGGCAGCATTTATGCAAAGCTACATGGGTCTCTATGTGAAACTTGACATGCCATCACTTGAAGCCTACAGAAACGTCTCCAACCTGGCAGTGAACAAGGCAAGAATATTTGCTCCGGTACACCTTGATGATGAACACTTCCCCGAGAAGGAGATGCCGACACAGATCTATGTACGTTACCGCAACAGAGAAGGAAGGGAGTTACCCATACCTGACCTGGTACATGACATCAGCTTCATGGATGGCACATATTACTCTGACAAAGACAGCTACATCTTCAACATAACCTCATTTGTCCAGGCATACCTCAACGGGGAGATAGATGAACCATCAGTAGAACTCTATCTCCCGCTCTCAGCTGTTAAGAACGTAATCTTCAAGGCTAATACGAACGAACCGGCATTTAAACTGGAATTCGCGTATACATTGTATTGATTAGTTAACATTATCGGTTTTTTATGTGTGGAATTGTAGGATACATAGGCTCCCGTCCTGCCCGTGATATAGTGATTAACGGACTTAAGAGGCTGGAATACAGGGGTTATGACTCAGCAGGCATAGCCATCAGCAACGGTGACAGAACGGAGATATTCAAGTGTGCCGGCAGGGTCCGTGATCTTGAAGAGATGGTCAGGGGCAAGGATTTTGACGGCTCCATTGCCATGGGACATACACGTTGGGCCACCCACGGCGAGCCCAACGAGATCAACGCCCACCCGCAGGTTTCATGCCGCGGGCATTTTATTGTAGTGCACAACGGCATCATTGAAAACTATGCACGTATCAAGCGGCACCTTGAGAGCCGTGACGTGAAATTCTCAAGCCAGACTGACACCGAGGTCCTGGCTAACCTGATGGAACATCTGTACCTGGAAGGTGACCTTTCTGCCGAGCAGGCTGTCATCATGGCCCTGAACAAGGTGGAGGGGACCTATGGCATAGCCGTCTATTGCCGCAATGAGCCAGGCAAACTCTTTGCCGCCAGGCAGGGATCACCGCTGGTGATAGGTGTTGGCGACGGAGAAAACTTCATTGCTTCCGATGCCACACCCATAGTAGAACATACCCAGAGGGTGATATACCTTAATGATGATGACCTGGCAGTGATCAGGAAGGATGAGATGATCCTGAAGGCCATCAGGAACAAAAGCGTGGAGCCCGAGGTGAAGGAGGTGGACCTGAAACTGGGAGAGATTGACAAGGAGGGATTTCCGCATTTTATGCTCAAGGAGATCTTTGAGCAGCCCAGGGCAATACATGACACCTTCAGGGGCAGGATTCTGCCCAATCAGTCGGGACTGATGCTGGGAGGGCTTCACAATGTCTTTGACACCATCGCTTCGGCAGACAGGATCCTTATAGTGGCCTGCGGCACATCATGGCACGCCGGTCTTGTGGGAGAGTATATCCTTGAGGAGTTCTGCCGCATACCTGTGGAGGTTGAGTACGCATCCGAGTTCAGATATCGTGATCCGGTTATCAAGAAGGGCGACATAGTTCTTGCCATCAGCCAGAGCGGTGAGACTGCCGACACGCTGGCAGCCATACGCCTTGCAAAGGAGCGCGGGGCAATGGTGCTGGGCATATGTAATGTGGTAGGATCATCCATATCACGCGAGACCAACGCCGGCGTTTTCACCCATGCCGGCCCGGAGATAGGGGTAGCCTCAACGAAAGCCTTCACCACCCAGGTGGTGACACTGGCAATGATTGCCTTTGAGATGGGTTACCGTAAGGGACTGATTGACGAGGTGCGCTATCGCGGACTGATACATGAGCTGACCTCGCTGCCTGATAAGGTGGAGCAGGCACTCAGGATGAATGACCAGGCTCTTGCCCTGGCAAATATCTACAAGGATTCAACCAATGCACTCTACCTGGGCAGGGGCCTGCTCTATCCGGTAGCACTGGAGGGCGCCCTCAAGCTGAAGGAGATATCTTACATCCATGCGGAGGGCTATCCTGCTGCCGAGATGAAGCACGGACCGATAGCCCTGATAGATGAACATATGCCCGTGGTGGTTGTGGCCACAAAGGAGAACTCATACGAAAAGATCGTAAGCAACATCCAGGAAGTAAAGGCACGCAAGGGACAGATTATTGCCGTGGTCACCGAGGGAGACCAGGTGATAGGCCAGATGGCTGACCATGTGATGGAGGTGCCGGAAACCATCCCGGTCTTTGCTCCGGTACTGGCCGTAGTGCCGCTGCAACTGCTCTCATATCACATTGCAGTCCTTCGCGGATGCGATGTGGATCAACCGAGAAACCTCGCGAAATCAGTTACCGTGGAATAATATATACTGCGAATTATGGCAGATGGTTACAGAAGTTTGAGTATAGGTGAGATCCGTGGCCTGGAAGCAGCAGGCTGCAGGAGCAACTCATGGGAGAGTGTTTTTGTAAAAGACCCGTTCAATGCCGAGAGGATCCAAAATGTCACCTTTTCCGGGATTGTCAGGCTGGGCCTCTTCAACGGGGTGGCCCGCGAGAGGTGCGGATTGCCGCTCCTCCACGGGATCAAAAATGCCCACATCCACAACTGCAACATAGCTGACAATGTCACAATAACCGACATTACCGGTTTTATTGCCAATTATGAGATCGGTGAGGGTGTGGTAATAAGGAATTGCGGCCATATATCCACCGAAGGCCGCACCTCGTTCGGCAACGGCACACGCGTTGCCGTCCTCAACGAGACAGGAGGAAGAGAGGTGCCAATATGGGATCGCCTGACCTCGCACATGGCATACATCATCACCCTATACAGGCACCGGCCGGCAGCCATAGGAGAGATAGAAAAGATGATAGCCGACTATTCTGAGAGTGTTAAGACGGACCGGGGTGAGATTGGCTCCGGAGCGTATATAGCAGGATGCGGAACCATCAAGAACGTTAGAATAGGTAACGGCGCCGTGATTGAGGATGTCTCAAGACTGGCCGAGGGATCGGTCAACAGCACTTTCAAGGACCCTGTCATCATCGGGAATGATGTGATAATGGATCACTTCATCATCTGCTCGGGATCAAAGGTCAATGATGCCGCTGTGATAGACAAGTGCTTTATCGGGCAGGGCTGCACCCTGTCAAAACAGTACTCTGCTGAGAACTCACTTTTCTTCTCCAACTGCGGGGGCTATCACGGCGAGGCCTGCTCAATATTTGCCGGACCATTCACGGTAACACACCACAAGTCTACCCTGCTGATTGCGGGAATCTTCTCCTTCATGAACGCCGGCAGCGGCTCCAACCAGAGCAATCATATGTACAAACTGGGTCCGATACACCAGGGGATCATGGAGAGAGGCTCGAAAACCACCTCCGACTCATACGTTCTGTGGCCCTCGCGCATAGGACCCTTCACGCTGGTGGTGGGTCGCCATTACCATAATGTTGATACCACACAGTTCCCCTTCTCGTATCTTACCGAGGTGAGCTACGAGTCACAGCTAATACCCGGCATCAACCTACGCTCGGTGGGGACCATACGTGACGCCCAGAAATGGCCGAAGCGTGATGTGCGAAAGGATTCAAAAAAACTTGACCAGATAAACTATAACCTCCTCAGCCCATTCACCGTGGGCAAGATGATGAAGGGCAGGGAACTGCTCAAAAAGCTGTTGGGGGAAAACCACGGACAGGAGATAATTTCATTTGAAAGAATGAGGATGAAGAGCTCAGCAGCCAGGAGAGGTATTGCCCTCTACCAGATGGGCATTGATAAGTTCATCGGCAACTCGGTGATCAAGAGACTGGAAGGCACGGAATGCGCGAGCAATGAGGAGATACGCAAAAGGATGAAGCCCGGCAATGACAAGGGCAAGGGCGACTGGATTGACATGTCAGGACTGATAACACCCCTCAGCTCCATCGAGGAACTGCTCTCAGCCATTGAGAACAGGGAGGTGAAGAGCGCTGATGCTATTAACAGGCATTTTGAGGCAATACACAAGCACTATTATGACCTTGAATGGAGCTGGGTTTATGACCGTCTGCCTGAGGAGACCGGCAAGCCCAACGAGGAGCTGACGGCTGAAGATATCATCTCAATAGTGGAGAGATGGAAAAAGAGCGTGGTTGACCTTGACAGGATGCTTTACGAGGATGCCCGCAAGGAGTTCACACTCTCATCCATGACAGGGTTCGGCATTGACGGTGATGATGAGGTGAAGAAACGAGATTTTGAGCAGGTGAGAGGCGACTTTGAGAAGAACAGCGTGGTGCTGGCCATCCTTGATCACATAAAGATCAAGACCGAGCTGGGGGATGAGCTGATCAGCCGAATGCGGAATATAGGATAAGAAGAGAAAAGTCAGCAGTCAGCGGTCAGCAGTCGGCAGTCAATCAATTACTTACAGCCTGCAGCCAGGACTGCCTACTGCGGACTGCCAACTGTCGACTATCTTCTGCCGTACATCTCCTCGTAATACTTCGCATAGTCACCTGAGATAATGTCAGTCAGCCATTTCTCATTTGCCAGGTACCAGTCAACGGTCATCTCCAGGCCCTGCTCAAAGGTGACTGATGGTCTCCACCCGAGCTCCCTCTGCAGCTTGCCGCTGTCAATGGCATAACGGAGGTCATGTCCTGCGCGGTCAGTGACAAAGGTGATAAGCTGTGCCGAGCTGCCGCTCTCCCTGCCCAGCTTGCGGTCCATGATACTGCAGAGCAAACGTACCAGGTCAATGTTCTTCCACTCATTGTCTCCCCCTACATTATACGTCTCCCCCGGCGTACCCTGATGGAAAATAAGATCAATGGCAGCCGCATGATCCTCAACGAACAGCCAGTCACGGATATTCTCACCCTTACCGTAGACCGGGATCGGCTTCATTGTCTTTATGTTGTTGATGGTCAGTGGAATGAGTTTTTCCGGGAACTGGTTGGGACCGTAGTTGTTGGAGCAGTTGGAGATCACAAACGGCAGTTTGTATGTATTGCCGAAAGCTCTCACCATATGGTCTGAGCTGGCCTTGGAGGCCGAATAGGGGCTGCGCGGGTCGTAGGCAGTCTGCTCGGTAAAGTATCCTCCGTGCTCAAGTGAGCCGTACACCTCGTCAGTGGAGATATGGTAGAAAAGTTTGCCGGCACCGGCGGCAGGAACAACATCGCGAAACGCTGCCAGCAGGTTGACCGTGCCGAGGATATTTGTATGGATGAACTCATCAGGCGAGGTGATTGATCTGTCTACGTGTGATTCCGCAGCCAGGTGTATCACCCCGTCAAACCTGAACTCGCTGAAGAGGGCATTGACAGCCTTCTTGTCCACTATGTCAACCTTGCGGAAGGTATAGTTCGGTTCCCGGTCAATATCGGTAAGGTTGCCGAGGTTACCCGCGTATGTGAGCTTGTCAGCATTAACCACGGTATAGCTGTGGTATTTCTTCACAAACCGTCTCACAACGTGTGACCCGATAAATCCGGCCCCGCCGGTAATGAGTATTACTCTTTTCATTAATCCCTGTTTTTCAGCCTGTTCTCCCATCTCCATGCGGTCTCCATAGCCTCCTCAATAGTTATCTCCGTCTTCCATTCGAGCTCCCTGTTGGCCAGTGAGGGGTCAGCCCATATTTTCTCAATATCGCCTGCCCTGCGGCCGGTAACTGAATATTTCAGCTTCATACCGGTGGCATTCTCAAATGCAGCTATGGCTTCCAGCACCGAGACGCCCTTGCCCATACCGAGGTTAAAGACCTCGTAATTGTCTTTGTTACGTTCGTCCAGCATCCTTTCCAGCGCCATCACGTGTGCCCTGGCCAGGTCAACCACATGGAGGTAGTCACGTATGCACGAGCCGTCCGGAGTGTCATAATCGGTCCCGAAGACCTTCAGTTCCTCCCTGATGCCTATTGCGGTCTGGGTGATGTAGGGCACCAGATTCTCAGGCACGCCACGCGGCAGCTCTCCTATGAATGCTGTAGGATGAGCTCCTATGGGGTTGAAATATCTGAGTGAGACAGCCTTAAGTGACGGCCTTGCGACCATAGTGTCACGGATGATGATCTCGCCGGCCTGCTTGGTGTAGCCATACGGCGAAGCAGCCTCCTTCACGGGAGAGGCTTCCGTCACGGGAAGGATGTCAGGCTGGCCGTAAACGGTGCATGACGATGAGAATACCAGCGCGGGCACGTTATGGGTCTCCATCATCTCCAGGAGGTTCATCAGCGAGACGAGATTGTTCCTGTAATAGTCGAGCGGTTTCCTGACCGACTCACCAACAGCCTTGTATGCAGCGAAGTGAATGATGGCATCTATCCTTCCCTCAGCCCTGAAGAGCTCTTCGAGCTTCTCTTTGTCGCAGAGGTCGTATTCATAGAATGCGGGGGTTACTCCGGTAATGGAGCGGATACCTTCGAGCACCGAGATATCGGAGTTGTAAAGGTTGTCAACGATCACCGTCTCATACCCTCCGGCAATGAGCTCCACGGCTGTGTGTGACCCGATATAGCCTGTGCCTCCTGTTACTATTACCTTTTTTCCCATCACAGACTCCAGTATGTCAGCCACTTCATCGTGTTCCTGTAGAGACCTTTAAGGTCTACCAGTATGCCCTTTTCGTTGAGCAGGTCAAGGAAATATTTCTCGTCAAGGTTGCGGTACTCCTTATGAGACACCGCCACAATGATAGCGTCATATTTTCCATCAGGGCCTCTCTTAAGATCGATCCCGTACTCGTGCTTCACCTCCTCCGGTGATGCTCCGGGGTCAATCACGTCGACTTCCACCCCGAAATCGCGCAGCTCGTTGACCACGTCAATGACTTTTGAGTTGCGTATATCCGTAACATCCTCCTTGAAGGTCATGCCCATCACCAGCACCTTTGACCTGTCAGGACTCTTATGGGCTGCGATGAGCTTCTTCACCGTCTCCTTGCCGGCATAGGCGCCCATGCTGTCATTGGTGAACCTGCCGGAGTCGATCATCTGGGGGTGGTATCCCATTGCCTTGGCCTTATATGAGAGGTAGTAGGGATCAACGCCTATACAGTGGCCTCCCACCAACCCGGGGTAGAATTTCAGGAAGTTCCACTTGGTGCCGGCGGCCTCAAGGACCTCGTATGTGTTGATACCCATCCTGTTGAATATGATTGACAGCTCATTCATGAAGGCTATGTTGATGTCACGCTGGGTGTTCTCTATGATCTTGGCAGCCTCAGCCACCTTTATTGATGAGGCACGGTGAACGCCTGCTTCTATTATAAGCTCATAGGTCTTTGCTATGTTTTCGGCTGATTCGGCATCGCAGCCGCTGGTTACCTTGACTATCTTCGTCAGCGTGTGGTTCTTATCCCCGGGATTTATTCGTTCCGGTGAGAAGCCCACCTTGAAATCATCCGGGCATTTCAGCCCTGAGTACCTTTCAAGCACCGGGATGCACTCCTCCTCGGTACAGCCCGGGTAAACGGTTGATTCATAAACCACATAGTCGCCTTTCTTGAGGATGCGCCCCACCGTTTCAGAGGCTTTCAGCACTGGCTCCAGGTCGGGCAGATTGTGCCTTGTCACCGGGGTGGGGACTGCTATGATGTGGAATGATGCCTCACCCAGATCCCCGGGGTCAGCGGTAAATTTAATATCCGTTCCTGCAAATGCCTCATGCTCAAGCTCATTACTGGGGTCGATCCCCTTTTGCATCAGCTCCACACGGTCAGGTCTTATGTCAAAACCGACCACGCTGATCTTTTTCGCGAACTCAAGTGCTATGGGCAGGCCAACATAACCGAGGCCTATGAGTGAGAGTTTTTTCTCTCTGGTTACAAGTTTATCGTACATATTCATTTCTTAATAAGGGGGTGATATTCTCCTGTCAGCACTGATAATGCCGAATTTCTTATCTGGTATACTGTCTCAATACTCTGACGGGCATCCTCCACGCCATAGCCGTTGCCATTCAGTATCTCCCGGTAGGTAACGGTGTGCAGGTCGGTGAATCCTTCTGAGAATTCCAGTTCCTCACCGTCAATGGTAATATTTCTGTATGTTCTTTTGCCTTTCTCCTTAACCGTTTTCGGCAGGTCATTGAAGTCGATGCTCAGGAACCATCTTACCCGGGCGTTTTCAAGTTCAAGAAAACCGGAGGCCTTGTCACGCTCAAGCAGATGTACCCTGTTTGAAACCACAGGTCCGAAGATCCATCCCAGCATATCAAAGAAATGGACCCCGATATTGGTGGCTATGCCGCCTGACTTGTTGACATCGCCCTTCCAGGATATATGATACCAGTTGCCCCGGCTGGTGATGTATGTAAGATCAATGTCATGCTTCCTTCCTGCATGGGCATTCATGATCTTTTCCCTCATCTCCATGATCACGGGGTGGTATCTCAGCTGTAGGATATTGAAGATCCTCCGTCCGGTCTCTTTTTCTATCTCCTGGAGCGCATCTATGTTCCAGGGATTGAGCACCACGGGTTTCTCGCAGATGGCGTCAGCCTGGTGGCGCAGGGCGAAGCGGATATGGGAGTCATGCAGGTAGTTGGGTGAGCAGATACTCACGTAATCCAGCTGCACGCCAACTCTTTTAAGTTTATCTACATGTCTGTCAAACCTCTCGAACTCAACAAAGAAGTCGCTCTCAGGGAAGTAGCTGTCGAGTTTTCCCACGCAGTCAAATTTGTCAAGGCTGGCCAGGAGTCGATTACCGGTCTCCTTTATGGCTCTCAGGTGCCGGTCAGCTATATAGCCCGCAGTGCCTATGAGTCCGAAGTTCTTAGGTGTATTGGTCATAAGAATGATTTTACAAAGGCATAAATCAACTAAATAATCTTTGTCACTTCCCCGTCGGACAATCTGTATCTCTGGCCGCTCTCCGGGCAGACGGCGGTACCGCTGTCATCAAAAGAGAGCCGGTGTCCGTATTCCGAGATCCATCCTGTCTGGCGGCCGGGATTACCCACCACGAGGGCATAGGGCTTCACCGGCCTGGTGATCACCGTCCCGGCGCCGATAAGGCAGTACTCTCCTATCTCATTGCCACACACGATGGTTGCATTGGCACCAATGGATGCTCCGCGCCTGACCATCGTGGTGACGTACCGGTCACGCCTGATGACGGCGCTGCGAGGGTTGGTTATGTTGGTGAATACCATTGAGGGTCCCAGGAATACATCGTCCTCACATATAACTCCTGTATATATTGATACATTGTTCTGGACCTTGACATTATTTCCGAGGATCACACCGGGGGATACAACCACGTTTTGACCTATGTTGCATCCCTGGCCTATGACAGCATCCTTCATGACATGGCTGAAGTGCCATATTTTTGTTCCGCGACCGATGGTGCATCCCTCGTCGATAACCGCAGTCTCATGCGCAAAATATTCTTTATCCATTTCCTTTTCAGTTGAATTTTGACCTGATGCATCCGGTGATGTATGACAGCTGCTCATCGTCCAGTTCGGTATGCATGGGCAGTGAGAGCACCTCCCCGGAGAGCCTGTTGGTGACGGGAAAGTCATCAGGCCTGTAGCCCAGATGAAGGTATGCTTTCTGCGTATGAAGAGGCACCGGGTAGTAGATCATTGAGGGTATCCCTTCATTCTCAAGGCACTCTCTCAGGCTGTTGCGCTCGCCGCCGTCTATCCTGAGGGTATACTGGTGAAAGATATGTGTTGAGAAGGGAGACCTTACAGGCGGGGTGATCCCCTGCAGCCCTGACAGCTCACGGTCATAGTACCCGGCTGCCATGCGGCGTGCCTCATTGAACCCATCAAGGTGACGCAGCTTGACCCTGAGGATAGCTGCCTGGATAGTGTCAAGGCGCGAGTTGACACCGATGGTGTCATGGTAATATCTCACCTTCATGCCATGGTTGGTGATACTGCGTATCAGCGCTGCCAGCTCATCATTGTCAGTGAAGAGTGCCCCGCCGTCGCCATAACAGCCCAGGTTCTTGGATGGGAAGAAGGAGGTGCAGCCGATGGTGCCCATGGTGCCTGCTTTCTTCTCCGTGCCGTCACTGAAACGGTATACTGCGCCGGTGGCCTGTGCCACATCCTCTATGATGAAAAGATTATTTTCACGTGCCAGCTCCAGTATAGGTTCCATATAGGCGCACTGGCCGAAAAGATGCACCGGCACTATCGCCCTGGTCTTCGGGGTGATGGCTTTCCGTATGGCTTCAACGCTTATGTTGAAGGAGTCGTGATCGGGCTCCACAAGCACCGTCTTCAACCCCAGCAGCTCTATCACCTCCACAGTGGCAATGAAAGTAAAATCAGTGGTTATCACCTCATCACCCGGCCTGAGTCCCAATGCCATCATGGCTATCTGGAGCGCATCAGTGCCGTTGCCGCATGAGATAACATTTCGGACCCCCAGGTAACGCTGAAGCTCCTCCTCAAAGAGACGCACCTCAGGACCCTTGATGAAGGCTGTGGAGCTGATGACTCCCGCCACCGCACTGTCAATATCTGCTCTGAGCCTTTCATACTGCGACCGGAGGTCAACCATCTCTATCTTTTTCATCTTTTGTATGTTCTCTCTAAAGCGAAGATAATAGATTTTATTTAACGCTTTTTCCGCGGGCGAACTCACGTTTCTTTTTTATCTTTGTTCAATATTCGTTATTCATGGCGAAGGACATCAGCGCTCACATCAGAGAACTTCTATTCAGGCATGACTGCGTCATTGTACCAGGGTTTGGCGCGTTCATAGGGAACTATTTTCCCTCACGCTCAGACCGTAAAGAGGGTCTTTTTGAGCCCCCCTCAAGGAAGATAACCTTTAACCGTCATCTCACCGGCAATGACGGACTCCTTATAGGCCATGTCTCCTCGGTGCTTGATGTCGGTTACGGCAGTGCACGTGAGATAGTTAACGAATGGTCCGCGGAGCTGAGAAGGAAGATCATGGCTGACAAACCAGTTACCATTGACCTCCTGGGGACCTTCTCACTGAATTATGAGGGCGTGATAGTTTTTGAACCGGATCTTACGGTCAATTATTTGCTCTCATCATACGGTCTCAGCGCCTATTACCGGCAGCCGGTGAGCGGACTCGACGTGAGGAAGAAAGCACTGGAGAAACGTCATGAGCCCGCTGTCAGCCAGCCCTCCATGAGAAGCCTGCTGGCAAGGGCAGCAGTGATAGGGCCGATACTGATTGCCCTGGCATTGGTGCCCTTCAATGACCGGATCTTCAAAAGCAACATAGAGGAGTCGAACCTCAATCCTCTGGCCAGGGCAGAGCTTGAGTTCAACCGTGAACAGATTGATGCAGAGAGAGCATCATCTGCTGCTCAATACCCTCTCACGGAGAGCACTGTTGCCGACCCTGGTACGTCGGAGATGAGTGTCACAGAGCCTGTCACGGAGGATAAGACCATTGCAGGGCAGATGTCATCGGATCAGTCAGTCACCGGTCAGATAACTGCCCGCCAACCTGCCGAAGCTGTTGCAGTACCGAAGAGAGTGGCAGCAGAACCGGATGAAATGTGGCAGAGTGCCAGGAGAACGTCGGCCGTGGTGGTGGAAGAGTACAGGTACATGGTGATCATCGGCAGCTTCCAGGATGAGGAGAATGCCCTGACCCTGGTGGAGCAGCTCCGCCGCAAGGGGTATGACCCGGAGATGGCCGGCGGTCCTGATGGCTACCTGAGGGTAAGCGCACAGGCATTCCCCACCCTTGATGAGGCAAAGGTGCTTCTGACAAAGATACGCCGGGAGTTTCCCGGAGCATGGGTCTACAAATCAGGCAGTAGGCAGTAGTTCAGTCGGCAGTAGGCAGTTGGCAGTTGGCTAAAGGCAGTTGGCAGTCAGAAATCGCACATCGCACATCCTAAGGCTTTCTTTGCTACTTCACCGGGCTGCCGTTCTTGATTTTCTTTTCGGGCGTGACGAAGACCAGCTTGCCAGTCTCATCCTCGGCCAGCAGAACCATTCCCTTTGATTCTATTCCCTTGATTGTGCGGGGGGCGAGGTTGACGATGACCGAAATGGTTTTCCCCGGGAGTTCATCAGCCTTAAAGTGCTCGGCAATGCCTGAGACGATAGTTCGCACATCAATGCCGGTATCAACCTTCAGCTTAATAAGTTTTGTTGTTTTGGGCACCTTCTCAGCCTCGAGGATGGTGGCAGTACGTATATCCATTTTGGTGAACTCATCAAAGGTGACATCCTCCTTCTGCGGCAGCACAGTTGCAACGGCACTCTCATTGTTCTTCCTGGTATCCATGAGCTTCTGTATCTGCCTGTCTATCTCCGGGTCTTCTATCTTGCTGAAGAGCAGCTCCCCGGAGGAGACAATGTGGCCCGGTGTCAGCAGGTCAGAGCGTCCTGCAGCATCCCAGTGAAGGCTGGCTATGCCGAGCCATCCTCTCAGCCTGTCCATTGAGAATGGGAGGAACGGTTCCAGCAGTATGGCCAGATTGGCAGTGATCTGAAGAGAGACATACATGATTGTCTTTACCCGTTCAGGATCAGTCCTGACAACCTTCCACGGCTCGGTGTCAGCAAGGTACTTGTTGCCCAGGCGTGCCAGGTTCATTGCCTCGGCCAGAGCCTGGCGGAAGCGGAAACTTTCAAGGCTGGTCTCAACATTCTCACGGCAGGTCATGATTGATTTGACCGTTTCGCTGTCATAGTCTGTCATCTCTCCAGGGACAGGCACGGACCCCTTGTAGTAACTGTTTGTCAGCACCAGCGTGCGGTTGACAAAGTTACCCAGTATGGCAACCAGCTCATTGTTGTGGCGTGCCTGGAACTCCTTCCAGGTAAAGTCATTATCCTTTGTCTCCGGGGCGCTGGCACAGAGGGCATAGCGCAGCGAATCCTGCTTACCTGGGAAATCCTCAAGGTACTCATGCAGCCAGACGGCCCAGTTCCTTGATGTTGATATCTTATCATTTTCCAGGTTGAGGAACTCGTTGGCAGGTACATTGTCGGGAAGGATATAGCTGCCCTCAGCCTTGAGCATGGCCGGGAAGATGATGCAGTGAAAGACTATGTTGTCCTTGCCTATAAAGTGAATCATTCGTGTCTCCGGGTCCTTCCAGTATTTCTCCCAGTCAGGGGTCAGCTCCCTGGTGGCGGAGATATATCCTATGGGTGCATCAAACCATACATAGAGTACCTTTCCTTCGGCTCCCTCAACGGGTACAGGCACTCCCCAGTCGAGGTCACGGCTCACGGCTCTTGGCTGCAGTCCCTGGTCGAGCCACGATTTACACTGACCATAGACGTTGGTTTTCCATTCAGTATGTTCCTCGAGGATCCATTTCCTTATCCACGGCTCGTATTTGTCAAGCGGAAGATACCAGTGCAGGGTGTCACGCATAACGGGAGCGCTGCCGCTGATGGTTGAGCGAGGGTTGATCAGGTCTGTAGGGCTTAGAGAGGTGCCGCACTTTTCGCACTGATCGCCATAGGCATTTTCATTGCCGCAGTGAGGGCATGTGCCGGTGATATAGCGGTCAGCCAGGAAGCACCCGGCCTCCTCATCATAATACTGGCTTGATGACCTCTCAATAAATTCGCCCTGGTCATACAGCTTGCGGAAGAACTGTGAGGCGGTCTCGTAGTGTATCTTATTTGACGTGCGCGAGTATATGTCGAAGGCAATGCCAAAATCGGCGAAGGCCTTCTTGTTAATCTCATGGTACCGGTCTACCACCTCCTGGGGGGTGATACCCTCTTTCCTGGCTTTGAGTGTTATGGGCACACCGTGCTCATCAGAGCCACAGATGGAGATAACATCCTCACCGCGCATCCTGAGGTACCGTGTATAGATGTCTGACGGCACGTAAACCCCTGCAAGGTGTCCTATATGGATAGGCCCGTTGGCATATGGAAGGGCTGATGTGATAAGGTGGCGCTTGAACTTCTTCATCTGTGAAATGCGATTGCTGGTATTTGACCCGGCAAAGATAATGATTTTCAAAAAGCGCTGCGGGCTTGTTATTCAACATGTCCGAAGGCTGCAAGCACCTCATGCATGTAAGTGCGTGATACAGGAACTTCCGAGGACGGGGTGCTGTCAAGCTCCAGCATCAGTCCCTCTTTCTCCCTGCGTATCAGCTTGACCTTCTCAATGTTAACGAGCCATGAGCGGTGGCACCTGATGATTGCCTCCTCCTTCAGCTCCTCCTCCAGTGTCCTGAGAGTATTGCGGAGCATGAAACGATGCAGCCTCTCCTGTCCCTGGTAGCAGACGGTGACATAGTTATCGCTTCCCTGAAGGGTGAGCAGATCGGAGTGTTTCAATGACATCCTGAGCACACCTTTCTCGTCACGCAGGTGGATCATCGGGCGCTGTCCCCCTGTCTCGGGCTGCTCCATCATACCGGAGAGCCTGTCTTTGTTGTCGCGCCATGAGAACCAGAGCCACAGGAAGGTGTAAGGCAGAAGGAGGGTCAGCGATGTGTTCTGCACTGATCTGGCAAGCAATTCCGTAAAAGGACGGCGGTCATCCAGTATCACCACCTCGAACAGTGTGAAGAAGAGTGCCATGGCAAGGATCTCTACAGCTACCCAGACCAGGTAGTGCCATATCCTCAGTTTGCCTCCCCTTTTGACAAAATGGTACATAATGATCCGGCTGACGGCCACAACCAGTACCCCGGCCAGGATAACCCCGCTGGCGTAAAGCAGCAGGGTGGGCTTTGACACCTCAAACCAGGTGGCCACTCCAAAGGGGGTATACAGGTTAAGAAAGAGGAGGGCAAATCCTGCAGTGAAGAGTATCGTCGTAACTATATTCCTCTTCTCCGTAAGATAAACCGGTAACTTTTTGCTGAAATCGATATTCATTTTTGAGATCTCTATACAAAAGTAACACTTTTGCCGACCTGCTGTTTTTTAACCGAATACTGCACGGAAATTTCACCCCTGGCAGTGGTTTTTCACCCCTCATAATGGTTTTATGGCCCATCGAAGGGAAGGAGGCACCTATTTTTTGGAAGCGTTTCCGCCAATGATTTTGTTTGCCACAAAAAACCGGTTGTGGGGTATAGTAAGACAGAGAGAGAGCTTGGCCTCTTTTACAGGGAGGGGATAACCGCAGGGGTGATCCCGGGTACAGGGGTGACCCTCTCGGAGGAGCTTTTCCGCTCAACAGGCGGCTACGTTTTTGCTGACACGACGCATGTCCCGGAAATGTTCCGATTTCTCTTCCGGTCACGGGAGGCTGAGGAGCGAAACAGGGAGTTCAGATATTACATCATGAACCCGGTGAAAAGGTACGGGAAGGGAGCAATTATCATGCTTCACGGGCTTAATGAAAGACGATGGGACAAGTATCTGCAATGGGGCATCCGCCTGGCAGAAGGAACAGGCAGGCCGGTGATTCTTTTTCCCCTGGCCTGGCACATGAACCGGTCACCGCGCAGTTGGGTAGACAGGCACCTGATGATGCCCCTGGTGGCAGCCCGCACATCACTGCTGCCTGACACCCGTATGACTACCTTCGTTAATGTGGCACTGAGCACCCGCATGACCGTCTCGCCTCAACGCTTCATGCTGTCAGGCTACCAGAGCATAAGTGACCTGACGATGTTCATCCGTATGTTGAAGGAGGGCAGTGTGGCAGGCATTGCCTCCGGCGGTACGGTTGATATCTTTGCCTATTCCATCGGAGCGCTGGCCACCCAGGTGATGATGCTGTCTGAATCCTCCCCGCTGCCACCTGACAGCCGCGTGATGCTCTTCTGCGGCGGGAGTGCCTTCAACCTGATGAACGGAACATCCAAACTGATAATGGACAGCAGGGCGTTCGAGAGACTGCTTTCATTTTACCTTGGCCTGCCGGCAAGCCAGACAGGGCATAACCGTGAAAGCCTGGCAACACTGATGAATGATACTCCCGAGGGTAAGGCCTTCTATCATATGACATCACTTCAGCGATTGGAATCGCTGCCGGCCAGACCCTTCGGAAAATGGGACGGCAGGCTCAGGGCAGTGAGCCTGACAGGCGACACAGTCATCCCTCCTGACGCTATCAGAAGGACGCTTCACGGAGCTGATGTGCAGGTGTGGGACCCTGGATACCGGTTTACACATGAGTCACCATTCCCTCTTCTTTCCGGCGTGAAGGCCGATGCTGTGGACCACGCCTTCGGCAGACTCTTTGAGACTGCAGCAGGATTTCTGTCGTGAAATGACTATTTTTGGTACGAACGCCATTTTGTACGATAATGAAATCACTGATCATTCCGCCATACCTGAAGAAGGGCGACCGCATTGAGATAATCACCCCTGCAAGCCCTATTGATGAGGATGTTGTTCATAAGGCCGTCGTGAGACTTGAAGATTCCGGCTTCCGGGTCACCACGGGTGAAAATGCCTTTGCCAGCTGCGGCCCCTTTGCCGGGACCGAGGCCGAACGACTGGCAGACATACAGAAGGCTACCGATGACCCGGACGTAAAGGCAGTACTGTGCTCCCGGGGCGGCTACGGCATGACAAGGATAGTTGACCGGATTGACTTCACGGCTATGAAGAAGAATCCCAAGTGGTACGTGGGTTACAGTGATATCACCTCATTGCACCTGTGGCTCAACACGGTATGCGGCATCGCCTCGCTGCATGCCGAGATGCCACTGAACTACTCAAGCCCTGACTGCCTGCCAGAGAGTTATGACACGCTGATCAAAGCCCTCACGGGTAACCCGGAGCCGGTGAGCTGGATCACACAGGGCGAAGCTTCATTTGAGGTCAAGGGAAGGGTCATCGGAGGAAACATATCACTCATCTACAGCCTTCACGGCACACCCGCACAACCTGACACTGACGGCGCAATTCTCTTCATTGAGGAGATAGGGGAGAAGTTTTATCATCTTGACAGGATGCTCGTGGGGATGCGTATGGCAGGATTGCTGAAGAACCTGTCAGCGCTGGTTGTAGGAGGGATGGAACAGATCACCGAGGGTGAGCATGTTTTCAACCAGACAGTGGAGGAGGTTGTGATGAATGTTGTGGGCAGCTACGGTTATCCTGTGCTTTTCAACTTTCCTGCAGGGCATATAAATGATAACAGGGCTATTTACCTGGGGTGTGCTGCCCGGCTCAGGCAGTCGGGCAGGGAGGCCCTCCTGACCTGGCGGTAGCCTGCGGCCAAAATCGGCAATCGACAATTCTGGATGGTCTACGACCATCATCACGCATTAACATCTTGTTCTACAATTCTTTATGGTCTACGACCATCATCCCGCCTGCGGTCAAAATCGGCAATCGACAATCGAAAATCAACAATTCTCACTACTGCCGACTGGTACTGCCGACTGGTCAGAACGCTGCCAGCAGCAGGTTCAGATCCTTTGACAGTATGCCGAATCTCTGACCCAGCGCCTCGTTGGTTAGGATGCCGTTAAAGATATACACGCCGTTTCTCAGGCCGTTGTTGAACCTGAGCATAGGGGTTATCCCTCCCGCATCTGCTATCTCCTGCATAAGAGGCCTGAAGACGTTGCTCAGGGCTATGGATGCAGTCTTGGGTACCCTTGACGGCAGGTTCCATGCCGAATAGTGTATCACACCATGCTTCTCATAGATGGGGTCTTTCACTGCCCTCGGCTCAGCTGTCTCCACACATCCACCGGTATCAATGCTCAGATCGATGATCACCGATCCCCTCTTCATGCCCTGGACCATATCTTCGGTTACGTAGAACCATGGCATTAGTATGTCTGTTGAGAGTGCTCCTATAAGAACGTCGGCCGACTTCAGGGCTTTCTGCAGCACCTGCGGGTGGAAGGTAGAGGTATAGAGGCGTTGTCCCAGCAGGTTCTGGAAGTTACGGAGCCGGTGCACCGAGGTATCGAACACCCTCACTATGGCTCCCAGTCCCAGGGCGGCACGCGCGGCATACTCACCAGCAGTGTTGGCTCCGATAATGATCACCTCGGTGGGGGTCACACCGGTCACCCCGCCAAGCATAATCCCTTTACCTCCGGAGGTGGTGCTCAGGTATTCCGATGCCAGCAGCACCGAGGTGATACCGCTGATCTCGCTCATTGACTCCACCACGGGGAGTATACCGTCACTGTCTTTGATGTTTTCACTTGCGAGGGCTGTCACCCGCCTGCGCATCAGCATAGAAATGGTATCCTCAGCCATTGTGGCTGCGTTCATGAATGAGATGACCGTCTGTCCGCCCTTGAGCCGGGAGGCCTCGGAGTGGGTGAAGGGGGCTATCTTAATAATTATGTCACAGCCATAAACAATATCAGGGGAGTCAGTCACAACAGCGCCGTTGTCACTGTATTCCACATCCGCAAAACCGGCATCTTCACCGGCACCCCGCTCCATAAAGACCTCGTTACCTGCATCGGTGAGTATCTTCACGGCTTCAGGAGTGAGTGCAACACGTTTCTCCCCGTCCTGCAGGTCATGGGGTAACCCGATAGATATCTGCCTCCTGCCCACCGCTTTCTCTATCAGTTCCTCACGGGGCATGAACGCACTTTTGGACGGCTCATTCATCTGGCTTCGATTTAATGGTTTAACGGAAGAAAAATCCCGGCAGACCAAAATTAAGATTTTAATTGAACAGATAACAGAATGAGGACTATAAATCAACAGGAGACTTACAGCAGGAGACCGGAGAAGCCGGGCTGCTGTTTTCACCGTGACTGTCAGAAAGCGGTCAGGGGGAATAAGACCCCCAATCAGTCCGGCTCCAGGGGCAGGGACAGGGTCTCAATTATCCTGGCACCGTCAGGCTCAACGGTGATGGAGATACGCAGAGTACCGTCAGGGAGCAGGGGCTCTATCAGCTCCGGCCATTCCATGAAACAGTGGGCCCCTGAAGCAAAGTATTCCTCTATGCCAAAGTCGAGCACCTCGGTGATCTTCTTTATCCTGTAAAAATCGAAATGATATACAGGTTTTCCGCTGTGATCCCGGTACTCATTGATGAGCGTGAAGGTGGGGCTGGTTACCGTGTCGGTCACTCCCATCTCGCGGCATAACGCCCTGATGAATGTTGTCTTGCCGGACCCCATGGAGCCGCAGATGGCAAAGATTGTATGGCCTGCTGTTTCCTTCAGGAACTGCCTTGCCGCTTTGCGCAACCGGCTCTTATCACTTACAACGATCCTCATGCCACAAAAATAGCAAATCAGACCGGTTCCAGCGATACCAGCGGAAGGAGCATCTCCTGCATTGATACGCCACCGTGCTGTAATGAGTCACGGTAGTATGATACTATGTGGTTGTAGTTGTTGGGATAGACAAGGAAATCATTGGCACAGGCAAAGATATACCTCGATGAGATATTGGTCATGGGCAGCCCCGCCTTTGAGGGGGTGGTGATCTCAAACACTTCGCGCGGGTTGTAGTCAAGATTCCTTCCGGTTTTGTATCGCAGGTTCATCGATGTCTGTCTGTCGCCTATCACCTTTACGGGTTTCTGTACCCTGACTGATCCGTGATCAGTGGTGATAACCACGCGTGCTCCTTTGGCTGATACCAGCCTGAGCAACTCCTTCAGCGGGGAGTGAACAAACCACGAGTGGGTCAGCGATAGCCATGAGGCCTCGTCTGTTGTCATGTCACGGATAAGATCAATCTCGGTACGGGCATGACTGAGCAGATCGACGAAGTTATAGACCAGCATGTTCAGATCATTACCCAGCAGCTGGGGAATCTTCTCATTGAGGCTTCTTCCTTCAGTGTCAGAGCTCACCTTGTTGTAGCTCCAGCGGCAGTTGATACCTGCCCTCTGCAGGTTCTTGGACAGCAGTTTCTCCTCATTCAGGTTCTTGCCCTCATCATCATTCTCATCAATCCAGAAATCAGGCATTATCTCCCCGATAGCGGCAGGCATCAGGCCTGCAAAGAGGGCGTTGCGTGAATATTGAGTGGTGGTGGGCAGGATACTCAGATACAGCTCCTCATCAACTGTACGCATTATCTGTCTCAGGTCACCGGCTATTGTCTGCCACTGGTCAAGACGCATGTTGTCAATGACTATGAAGAAGAGAGGAGACCCCTTACTTAAGAGGGGAAAGATTCTCCTGGTCAGCACTGCCGGAGAGATGAGTGGTCTGTCAGCAGCGTCGGAGGAGATCCATCTCAGGTAGTTGGCAGAAATGTATTTTGTAAAGACCCTGTTGGCATCAGCCTCCTGCATCCTGAGAACATCGCGCATGCCGGTGTCGGATGATCTGATAAGCTCTCCCTGCCAGAAGATGAGTCGGCGGTACAGATCACACCATTGTTCGAAAGATGCAGCTGAGGAGATCATCCCTGACAGGGTACCAAACTCCTCCCTGAAGACGGTTGTTGTCTGCCGGGTGACTATCTCTTCGATGTTGAGTATGCGCTTGAGGGTCATGAGGATCTGTTGCGGCTTGACGGGCTTGATGAGGTAATCAGCTATCTGTGAGCCTATTGCGGCATCCATTATATCCTCCTCCTCGCTCTTGGTGATCATGACCACCGGGATTGTCGGTCTGACAGCCTTGATACGGCGCAGGGTCTCAATGCCACTCAGGCCGGGCATATACTCATCAAGAAAGATGATGTCATAAGCTTTCTCCCTGACCATGTTAATGGCGTCATTGCCGGAGTGACAGGTGTCAGTCTCAAATCCTCTTTCATTGAGAAAGAGTATATGAGGTCTCAGGACCCCTATCTCGTCATCAACCCATAATATTCGTATCTCTCTCATTGGAAGCCTATAATGTTACCGCAGGTTTTCATATTCCTTTGAGTGAAAGATAGCATATCTGTCGATATTCTTGTCTTCCTTGAATTTCTGCAGGTTGTCGGCACTGATCAGCCAGAGGGTAAGGCTGGCTTCGGATGCCTGCCTGATGGTTTGTTCGGGGCTGAATCTGTTCAGCCAGCCGGCTGCTTCGGCAGCGTTATCAAACGGCCCTGTGCTGATAAGCAGGTATCCTGCATCTACTGCCGTTCCTTCGGTCCGGTAATTTTTGTCAGTGAAGTTATCGAGGTTGTAGTTTATAATGTCAAACACAATACGGTTCATGTCAGCACCCGTATTGGAGGCAATAAACATAACATAATGAGCCTGAGCCGTATCAGCCAGGTAGATCTCTTTCGCTATGCGTGTATCCTCAGCGATCCTTATCTCGGGTTTTTCTCTCCGGAGGAATTCAATTATCTCTGCAGCTCTCCGGCCTTCGGCGGTAGCGGGGTATTGTGCCACCAGCGAGTCAAGTCTCTCCTTGTATGCCACCTCTCCCTTCAGGGCTCCGGCTGACATGGCTCCGAGGAGCATAAACTTAGGTATCAGTTCCTCTTCAGGATAGAGGCTCACAGCCCGGGTACAGATGGCTTCTGCATCAGCATACCTCTCTTCAGCAAAGGCCCGGTATGCTTCCTCATAACTGTGCGATGCCCTGGCGGCCATCTCGCGGTGCCGGTTCATCCATCCCGGATCGGAGAGGATGAGGGCATACTCAGAATCAGGGAATGATCCAAGGAGTTCTGCCCTGTGGCGGTCAGCCCTTGCCGGGTTGCTATTGCGGAGCAGTCGGTACAGTTCATAGAGAGCTTCCGCCTTAATATTTTCGTTGTTGCCTGTCCTGGAGGCCTCCTCCAGTGAGGCTGCTGCTGACAGGGTATCACTGATCCGGGAGGCCAGAATCTTACCCTCGCCCAGGAGGGCTTCGGCGCTGCGCATGACGGAGACGTTCATGAGTGAGTCAGTCAGGGGCAGGTTGCGCAGGTAGTATTCTTTTGTGCGTACGGGCGCCACCCCGGAGCTGTCGCTCTTTTGGGCCTCACCCTCATTATCTGTCTGCTGGCCGTTGCTGAATGCTGCCCGGGCTTTGTTTGACCTCCTCCAGTTATCCTCCAGTCTCCTGTCGCCCCAACGGCGCCTGAACTCCGTACGGCCGAAGGTGAGTGCAGCCTGGTTGTAGAAGTACCATCCGCCCTCAGCAGTGATGGCACCACGGTAGCGCTGCTCGTTCTGATAGTAGAGACCCATGTTGTACCTGTCACTCCCGTCACCCGTGCGTTCGCTGGTCATCTCCTCCTCCACGGAACGGATGAGCCCTGCTATCAGGGCATCCCTCTCCGAGGAGCTCATGTCCGCCACCCGCCGGAGGCTGTCTTCGGTAATGACCACAGAGTGATACCCGGCGTATTCACCCAGATCCGAGGCCCTGCGACTGATGAGATCGTAACCGGGGAACCGGTTGTCAATAAGGTAGGAGGCGCTGTCATAATAGAGCCATGCCTTCATATAGTCAGGCTGACCATAGTAATGATTGGCGAGGGCGAGGTATGAACGGGCTTTCTGCCGGTTATTGACGGTGCTGCTGGCAGCCGATTGTGACCATAGCCTGAGTGCCTCGTCAGTATTGCCCAGTCGCTGCTCCAGCTCACCAAGGGCGAAATAGATCTGATCAAGATAGTCCTTGTTCTTCGAGTCGCGGAGCATTTTGCGGAGCGATTTCATAAGATCGCCTGCATCGCCCTGCGATATGTCAGTGACGCCTGCCAGGTTGATACCGGCGTTGAATTCAAGGTCATATGGAGGATTCATCCTCATCACTTTGGTGAAGTGACGGGTTGACATGATGTTGTCACCGGCTTCTCTGTAAACCTGTGCAAGGAGAAAGGTCCAGCGCACCTTCGTCTCGTTACCCGAGGTGTATTCAATTGCCCGTGACAGCGGTACCACAGCCTCTCCGTAACGCTTCTGGCGCAGGGCGATATCGGCTCGGGTGGAGTAGTACATTGCCTTCAAAGGCTTTGACAGGCTCTCCGGACCGGGAAGCTCATCAAGCAGGCGGGCAGCCTCAGCATAGTTGCCTTCTTCCGTCTGTATGCGCGCCATCCAGATACCCGCCTCGGTGACGAGGTCAGTATCGGTGGCAATGGTTGTTGCAAAGGAGAAGGATGCCCTTGCAGCCATGAAGTTTTTCTGGTAGAACTGTGCCCTGGCCATGAGCATATAGGAATCGTCTACCCATTCATTATATTCCCTCCTGTTGTAGAACTCATCGTTCCTGTCATTGTCTCCCCTGCGCCCCTTCTCCTCAGGCTGTGCAGTGATGGAGTGGAGGGCTATCACCTTGGATGCTTTCTGGATGGCTCGTTCCATGTCTGACGAACCGGCGCGTGCCGACTCTTCCCGGGAATATTCAAAGAGTGGGAGGAGGGCGGTATAGTCATCGCGGTGCGCATCCTTGACCTTCTTTACCCCGGCCTTGTAGGCTTCGTTCCCGTTGAACCAGATGTTGTATTTTGAGATCAGTGAGTTGTAAAAACGGCTCGCGCCGGTGTTCTTCTCTGCAGAACATCCGGCAAGAACCAGGGCAATGAAGATGATCAGCCCTGCAGTGTATTCCCTATGCCGCAATCTCAACAAATATGTTTTATACTCTTATAACTGAAGAGGCATCCCAAAAGTATCCAAAGTTAAGAAAAAGAGGTCAGAAAGGAGTGACGTGTCCGGTGAGGGCGGCAGCAGGCTCATTTGACCTCAACCCTCTTCGTCGGGGCCATCTCCTCATTACGCCTGTCAACCTGCTTTACAACCGCCTCAGCCAGGTTCATGAAGGCAACCCCCGTGACGGAGTCTTCAAGTGCTGCAGGCGTGCCGCTGTCACCCCCGTCACATATGCTCTCAACGATGGGTATTTGCCCCAGCAGCATGGTGCCGCTCTCAGCGGCAAGCCTGCTGCCGCCCTCCCTGCCGAAGAGGTAAAACTTCTTCCCGGGCAGTTCGGGAGCCTCGAAGAATGACATGTTTTCAACCAGTCCGAGCACCGGCACATTGATAGACTCACTGCTGAACATGGCTATCCCCTTGCGGGCGTCTGCAAGAGCAACCTCCTGCGGAGTGGTCACCACTATGGCACCGGTGACAGGCACCTCCTGCACCAGGGTGAGGTGTATGTCGCTCGTCCCGGGAGGGAGATCAAAGATGAGATAGTCAAGCTCACCCCAGTCGCCCTGTCCTATCAACTGCTTCAGGAAGCTGCTGGCCATGGGTCCGCGCCATATGACAGCATCTGATCCCTTGACGAAGAAGCCGATGGAGAGGATCTTGACGCCATACTTTTTCATGGGGATGATCAGATCATTGCCGTTCTCCTTGCGTACTTCGGGATGGAAGTTGCCGGCGTTGAACATTTGTGGCACTGATGGTCCGAAGATGTCCGCGTCAAGCAGTCCTGTGGCATAACCCTTTCGTGCCAGTGCCACTGCCAGGTTGACTGCGATGGTTGATTTGCCCACGCCACCCTTGCCTGATGAGACGGCTATTATGTTCCTTACTCCCGGCAACACATCCCTCTTCGGAACTTTCATCTTTTCAACCACTATCCTGGGTTTTACCTCAATGGAGGAGATGACGGCATCGGGGCCGAGATGCTCTTTTACTGCCCTGACACAGCTGCTTTTTATTGATGAGAGGAAGGGGTCATTGGATTTCTCGGGCACCAGCACGAGGGTAATTCCCTCAGCTGTTACGTTGATTTCACCAACCATGCCCAGTGTGACGATGTTACTCCCCTTTTCAGGATGGGATACCATCCGGAGGGCGTTGAGAATGTTTTCTTTTGTGTACATATTGGTCTACAATTCTTGATGCCCTACAGGCATCTTTTGTTTATGCGGTTATCTGTTCTACAATTCTTGTTGCCCTGCGGGCAATGATCAGTCTTCAGTTTCCATTCTTTATTCCTTAACACAATCTGGTTTACTATAGTTCATCAGACGGATCCCAGAACCGTTCATGGAACTCCATTACGTGGTCATCTTCCACGGTGAATCCCTCATTCTCTAAGAGTTGCTGCATGGTGGATGAGGTGCCGAAGTGGTGTTTGCCGGTGAGAATTCCGTTACGGTTCAGGACTCGGTGAGCGGGGATGAATCCATGATCGTGGTGTGATGAGTTGAGTGCCCATCCCACCATTCTTGCCGAGCTGCCGGTGCCGAGGTACCTGGCAATGGCACCGTATGAGGTGACCCTGCCATAGGGTATCAGCCTTGTGACATCATATACGCGACTGAAAAAGCCTTCGCTGTCACCCTCCGGGACTGATGATCTCTTTGTCATTGGGCAGTCTGAAAGCAAGATAGGTGATTGGCACACCCTGGTTAAGGAATATTTGCTCGTAATACGTTCTGATTGACAGCAGCGGGTTTCCGGGCATCTGGCGGTGCAGGTCAGTAACGTCTGTAATAATCTCCAGCCCGTTCACGCGAACCAGCTCCGCGGTGTACTGATACAGCTCCTGGCAGTCGGTCTTCAGGTGCACCTGGCCATTGTTCCTGAGGTAGGTTCTGTAAAGGTTTAGGAAGTGAGGCCCTGAGAGCCTCTTTTTCTCCCTGCTTCTCTTCATCTGGGGATCAGGAAAGGTAAGCCATATCTCATCAACCTCCCCGGGGGAAAAGAATGAGCCGGTAAACTCTATCCTGGTACGGAGAAAGGCAGCATTGGGGAGCCCGAGGTTATGAGACTCCTTTGCTCCTCGCCACATGCGGGCTCCCTTTATATCAATGCCGATGAAGTTTCTGTCGGGGTTCCGGCGGGCCAGTCCTACAGTGTACTCCCCCTTGCCGCATCCAAGTTCCAGGGTGATTGGGTTGCTGTTTCCGAACCATTCGCTGTGCCATTTGCCCCTGAGGTTGTGATCACGTCTGAAGACCTCATCGAATGACGGCTCGATCACATGGTCGAACCTTTTCATCTCAGCCCACCGCGCATGTTTGTTCTTGCCCAAAGCTCCGGTTATTTATCGCTCCCCTCCCTGAAGGAGATCTTCATCCCCATGTCATAGACACCCTTCAGTATGGTGTCACGCATACCGTGTACAACCCTGAAGTGATACTTGCCCTGTTCGGGGAAGTAAACATTTGATTTATAGGGAATAGTGAGTTCGCGTACAGCGCCGGTGCCTCTGCCCAGCCACTTCCCTTTTTCATCAGTCACCATTGCATGAATGGTGTCTGTCATTACAGAGCCCGAGGGGAAGGTTGTCATCATGAAAAGGTAGATGTTACGGTACGGGTATTCAGTTGAAGTACGCAATGACAGTTTCATGTTATAGGTTCTGACGGTGTCATCTATTTCACAGGCGTATCTGGCCGGGTCAAACATGCTCCATTTGCCTCCTTCCAGGGTGTAGTTCTCAGAGTAATGTATGCTGCGGTCACATGCAACCGCAGATGCCGCCAGTATCAGGGCAGCAATGATGATCTTACTTCTGTTTCCTCTCATTTTTCCTGTGGAATGATCTTCTTTTCCCCTTTCCTTCACGACTCTGGCTTTTCGTTTCAAACCTGGTCAGGCCGCTGTTCTGCAACAGCAGGTCGTTACCTTTGCCTACCCTGTCCTTAGCCGGCCCTGTCAGAAGGGTCTCCGGCTTGATGCCCTTGCGATTGAGCTGTATGATCTCGCGTACCCTTTCCACCGGCACCGGGGTCATGTCGGCGGCTATGCGCGGATCGGCAGAGTACCAGTAAACACCTGTATGTACCTCCATCTTGACGAAGTGGGCTGACCCGCCTGCCAGCTCAAGCGATACCTCCCTTGACGGGTATTCCTTCTGGGCATCAATGTAGCAGTCGAGTTCATAGTTGAGACAGCACTTAAGCTTACCGCACTGCCCGGCAAGTTTCTGGGGATTGAGTGACAGATCCTGGTAGCGGGCGTGGGAGGTGGTCACCGAATTGAAGTTGGAGAGGTGAGTGGAGCAGCAGAGTTCTCTTCCGCAGGTACCTATGCCACCTATACGGCCGGCCTCCTGGCGGGCTCCTATCTGCCGCATCTCTATCCTGACATGGAACTCCTCGGCCAGCACCTTGATAAGCTGCCTGAAATCAACCCTTTCGTCGGCCAGGTAATAGAAGATGGCTTTGGTCTTGTCACCCTGGTACTCCACATCTCCTATCTTCATTGCCAGTCCCAGGTTCTCAGCTATCTTCCTTGAACGAAGCATGGTGGCTTCCTCAAGCTTCTTCGCCTCCTCCCATTTCTGAAGGTCAACAGGCCTGGCCTTACGGTAAACCTTCTTCATCTCCTCGATAAAAGGCCTGATCTTCATCTTCTTCAGCTGCTCACGGACGAGGTATCCGGTCATGGAGACATACCCGATATCATGACCCGGAGAAGCCTCCACGGCCACGATGTCATCAACCTCAAGCCTCAGTTCGTTAACATTGCGGTAGAATCCTTTCCGGGTGTTCTTGAAGCGGACCTCTACAATCTCGTTGCAGCGGTCATCAAAGGGAATATCGGCAAGCCAGTTGAATTCACTCAGCTTGTGCGTACCTGGAGTGTATCTTGTTTCAGGTCTTACCGGCTCCTCTCCGGACTGGACCTGCGTATCTTCATCAATCATAACATCAATTTTCCGTTTCCGGCCCGGGAGTCACATTCTCCGGAGTCCGCAAGGTGAATGCAAAATTAGCAATAAATGAGCTATTTTCAAGTAATTCCCTTCAGTTACCTGATTAGTCTCATTGTCTTGAGCGCGAGATCAAGAAAGATCATTTTGGTGTTGCCATTGCTCTCAACATGGGTATATGCAAGATTAAACTCACCGTTGAGAGCATTGATATTCTTTTCGTTAATGAAGGGATGGAACTTTTCTGAGAACTCATCTTCAGCCCTGGTGAGGTAGACAATACGGTTTTCCCTGCCGTTGAAGTTTAATATGAAATTTTCGCGGATCAGCCTGAGTGCATAGGAGAGGAAGCTCTTCTGTCTCTCCCTTCCCAGGGCAGCGGTCTCTTCGGACCAGCTTACCAGCGAGTGGATGTCACGGGTCCATGCTGTACGCATCAGCCGCGTGAACCGATCGAGGTGCACAGCAGTGTTCCCATCCTCACGTGCAAGCTCCATGGCCCTGACCATATTGCCGTTGGCTATGGCTGCTATCTCCGAGGCCCTGACCGGATCCATGCCCGTGCTTTTTACCAGGTGAGCGCTCAGCTCCTCCGATGAGATGGCGGGAATACGTATGTGCTGACAGCGCGAAGTAATTGTTGGTATCAGCTTGTCATCCTCCTCTGATACCAGGATGAAGAGGGTGCGGGCAGGAGGCTCCTCAATGATCTTCAGCAGCTTGTTTGCCGTCTCGGCATTCATCTTCTCAGGAAGCCAGACTATCATGATCTTGAAGTCTGATTCAAACGACTTCAGGCTGAGTTTCCGTATTATCTCCGCCGCCTCGGCAACGGGTATGAGGGCCTGCTCGTTGGCCACCTCCATGGCCTCTGTCCAGGTGCTGAGGGTGAACCACGGAGAACGGAGTACCATCTCGCGCCACTGGGAGATGTAGGTGTCACTCACCGGTTCAGTGCCTGATTTCTTCTTTATCACCGGGAAGACGAAATGAAGGTCCGGATGAATGAGCCTGTCATACTTGACACATGACGGGCACCTGCCACATGCATCTTCCGCGGTGCGGTTTTCACAGCTGATAAATCGCGCAAAAGCCATGGCGATTGCAAACTTACCGCTGCCGGGAGGTCCGTAAAAGAGGAGCGCATGACTCACCCTGTTCTCAGCTACGGAGTGCCTGAGCCGGTCAATGACTGCCTTCTGTCCGGGTATCTGTGAAAAATCCATCTTGATCTTCGACTGACGAAGAACAAATGTAGTAAAAAATGGAAGATTTATTTTGTTTCCAGGGATGCCGGTACAGGGGTCTCAACTCCTCAAGAATCGGAAATACAATCTCAGAGGACCGTCAGAGCGCTGCCTCACCGGCTCCTTCTAATAACTATCAGTGAATCAGGATTTTGCAGTTACATCGCCTCCCCGCATACTTTTGATAACTGACCGCATATCAGAGTGCTGCCAGCGCACTGTCGTAATCAGGCTCCTGCGCTATCTCCTGAACCAGCTCGGTGTATACCACCGTACCCTTCTCATCTATTACCACAACGCTCCTTGCGTAGAGTCCTGCCATCGGGCCGTCCAGGATATCAACACCATAGGCATTGCCAAAAGCAGTGTCACGGAATCCTGAAAGAGTAATAACATTATTTATTCCTTCCGTGGAACAGAAGCGGCCGTGGGCGAAGGGGAGATCTTTGGAGATCGCCAGTACCACCGCGTTATCCTGTCCTGCTGCAAGCACATTGAATTTACGCACCGAGGTGGCACAGACGGCGGTATCAAGGCTGGGAAAGATGTTGAGAATCACTTTTTTGCCAGAATACTCCTCAAGTGAGAGAGAGCCAAGATCTGATTTAACGAGGGTGAATGAAGGAGCCTTGCTTCCCTTCTGCGGGAGTGAACCTGAAGTGTTGATGGGATTGCCTTTGAGTGTAATTGTTGCCATATTTTTGTTTTAAAATTAAACTATTCATTTTGATTAATGAACAAACAGAGGCTGATAAGGTTTTCCAAATTGGTTAACTTTGTACTCCTGTATTAGCAAAAATTAAACAATTCTGATTATGAAAATCATTGACAACTTTAACTTTAAGGGACTGAAGGCTATTGTAAGGGTTGATTTCAACGTGCCACTTGACAAGCAGACGCGTGAGGTGACCGATGACACACGTATCCGCGGGGCCCTTAAGACAATAAAGAAGATCACTGCCGATGGCGGTTCGGCAATACTTATGTCGCATCTCGGCCGGCCACAGGGGGTTATGGAAAAGTACTCGCTGAAGCCTGTTCTTCCCGTGCTGGAGAACCATCTGGGCATGAAGGTGGCCTTTGCGTCCGATGCCCTTGGCGAAGAAGCAGCTGCAATGGTGGCAGCGCTCAGGCCGGGTGAGGTGATGATGCTTGAAAACGTCAGGTTCTATCCCGAGGAGGAGGGCAAGCCGATCCTTCCCGATACTGCCACTGATGAGGAGAAGAAAGCTGCCAAGGCAGAGCTGAAGGTGAAGCAGAAGGAGATGGCCCGGAAGCTTTCGACATATGCTGATGTGTACGTCAATGATGCTTTTGGTACTGCCCACAGGGCACATGCAACCACGGCAGTTATAGCTGACTTCTTCCCGGAAGAGAAAAGGATGTTCGGGTTCCTGATTAACAGTGAGCTGGCAGCTATGGACAGGGTGCTTAAGAGTGCGCAAAAACCCTTCACAGCCATCATGGGAGGAGCAAAGGTGTCAGATAAGATAGGGATCATTGAAAACCTTCTTGAGAGGGTAGATAACCTGATCATCGGAGGAGGCATGACATATACCTTTATCAAGGTCATGGGGGGCAGGATAGGCAACTCGCTCTGCGAGGACGAGAAGCTGGAGATGGCCAAGGGCATCATTGAAAAAGCCAGGGATAAAGGGGTTAACCTCATCTTCCCTGTTGACAGTGTCAACGCTGACAGGTTTGATCCGGAAGCCAATGTATATATCTCCGCAATTGATGATGTGAATGACGGGTGGATGGGGCTCGACATCGGCGAGGAGAGCGTCACTCTCTTTTCAAAGGTGATAAGTGACTCGAAGACAATCCTCTGGAACGGACCGATGGGTGTCTTTGAGATGAACAAGTTCGATGACGGCACCAAAGGTATAGCCATGGCGGTGGCTGAAGCCACTGACGATGGTGCTTTCTCGCTGGTCGGCGGGGGCGACTCTGTGGCGGCAGTCAACCTCCTGGGCCTGGCGGACAGGATCAGTTATGTCTCCACCGGCGGCGGCGCCATGCTGGAATATATGGAAGGCAAAAAGCTGCCTGGAATAATGGCAATCAGGGGAGAATGATAAAGCACTCTCTCATAGCGGGTCTGGTGGTGCTCCTGCTGTTTGCAGGCTGCGGCAGCGAGGGTCAGAAGACCTCTGGCACAATCACTCTGACCAATGAGCTATATGAGGCGGACTCATATTATTATGCTCTGGGGCTCTCCTTCGAAGAGGCGAAGGAGGTCCCCACACTTCCCGATGCATACAGGGCTGACTTAAAGCTATTGGCAGGACCGGTCACAACCGGCGGACCGGTTGTGGCATTCCTCACTGCCAACACCCTTGACCCCCCGTTTGCACTGGCGGGGGCATATGGGTCGGAGAGCGAAGCAAAAACTGGTTTTACCGGTCTTAAGACCATAGGCAGCTATTCATGGATTGATCTGGCAGCACCACTGGCAGCCAACCAGGTATGGATTATCAGGAACCGTGATGCAACCTATGCCAAGCTAAGGATCATAAAGGTGACTCTTGACGCGGCAGCCTCGCCTGCTGAAGCCAGCTGTACATTTGAGTGGGTATGGCAGCCCGACGGCTCGGCAACATTCCCGTGATAAAATGAAAGTCCCCTCACAGGCAGAGATCTTCAGCATAGCAGACGACAGGTCCTTTAATCATCTCGCCCTGGAGATTTTTCTCTTCCAGGCAGCGGGGTGTCCGCTCTACAGGGAGTATCTCAAGCTTCTTGGCGTTGATCCGAAGAGTGTCAGCTCAGTCTTTTCCATTCCTTTCATGCCCATATCCTTCTTCAGGGATCATACCGTGATGACCGGAGAAGGACCAGCAGAAAGAATTTTCCTGAGCAGCGGCACCACCGGAGTCAGACAGAGCAGTCATCATGTAAAAGAGCTTTCTTTCTATGACCGTAGCCTGGAAGAGGGCTTCAGGCTTTTTTACGGCGAGCCTGCAGGATATGCAATAATGGGATTGCTGCCCTCGTACCTGGAAAGGGAAGGTTCGTCCCTTATATATATGGTAAATAAGCTGATGCAACTGTCAGGCAGTGATGCCGGCGGTTTTTTCCATGATAACCATTCAGCCCTCTTCCATGCCATTGAGAGGGCGCGGGCCGCGGGGCTGCAGGTGCTGATGATAGGTGTCACCTATGCCCTGCTTGATCTGGCGGAGAAGTACCCTTCTGATCTCTCTGACCTGATCATCATGGAGACAGGAGGCATGAAGGGCAGACGGCGCGAGATGGTCAGGGAGGAGGTGCATGAGGTCATCATGGATGCCTTTGGTATCAGCTCCGTACACTCCGAATACGGCATGACGGAATTGCTCAGCCAGGCTTATTCCGGCGGTCGGGGTCTCTTCCGTACTCCGCCCTGGATGAAGGTGCTGATACGCGACAGCCATGATCCTATGTCACGAACGGATGAGGCTGGCGAAGCAGGAGGTATCAGCATCATTGACCTCGCCAACCTCTGGTCATGTTCATTCATTGACACCGCCGATCTCGGCAGAATGCATCCGGGCGGAAAATTCGAGGTACAGGGCCGCTTTGATGCGGCTGATATACGCGGCTGCAACCTGCTGGTAAGCTGAGATCAGCCGGCAGCCGGCAGCCGGCTGTAGCCAGGGGAGGCCGGACCTTTAGATTGAGGAGCAACGCGACGAAACCCGGCACACGAAGTGTCGGGTCCTTCAGATCTTCAACTTAGCCTTAATGTCCGCAGGAACAGCATCCTTATGAACCATGATGAATATCGTCTTGGCTCTTACGTAGCTCTCTGACATGTTCAGGTAGCCGCCATGAGGATTCCTGTCAGTGCCCCAGGAGTTCTTTGTAATATAGTATTTGTCGCCGTTCTGGTCCTTCACAATTCCGGTTACATGCATCAGGTGATCATCGGAAGTGACAAAAGTTTCATATCCCGTCTGACGGATCTCCTGCGTGACCTCTATCTCAGGCTGCGGTTTGTCAAACATCCCGGGAATGGGTGTGCGGCTTGAAGGCATATTCTCGAAACGGGCCCTGTCAGTGATTGCTGAAATGTCCATCTTTGACATGTCAGGATTGATAGCCACTCCGTTGGCATGTGAGAAGCCCCTTTCACTCACGTCGCCGTCCCAATTGACTGTATAACCGTTAGTCAGGGCATAGTCCATGATCTGAATGAGTTCATCAAGCGGCACATTGTGAAAGCGGTTCATCTCCCAGTTGTCGGGCACCTCCAGAAGTCCCTCCGTATAGAACGGGAAATGTAAGAATGAGGTAATATGTACATAATCGTCCATATTTAACCCAAGGCTGGCTGCAAATGATTTCGGGGTATAGCTCTGGCCCTTGTAGGTAAAGGTTTCCGGTACTTCTCCCATGTAGATGTCAAGAATGGCTCCGGTGACCTCGTTCGACTCCTTGCTGAGGCGTTTCATCTTTACGGGAACAGCCGTTACAGCATCAACGTAAGATTGCAGTTCACGGTGATTATGCACCGGGGAGTCATAGCTGATGCCCGTGTATACCTCCTGGGGTACTATACCGTCTTCGCTAAAGACTCTTAGCCACGAGGGAGAGAGGCTCCCTTCGCCAAGGTTGCCCTTGCCCTGGCGCAGGTAGTTGTCAAGGATCCTGTTTTCATAGGTTTTTCTGACTATGAACATCTCGGACAGGTCATATTCGCCCTTACCAATTCTGAGGAGCTCTGACTCCATGAATGAGGTTGTGGCGAAGCACCAGCAGGTACCTGTGGCTGACTGGTTCTTGACCGGGGAGACGGGATTGGAAACTACGGTGGTGAATTTGAATCCCTCGGGTTCGGCTGCTGCCTGTTTTTTTGCCTTCTGGGCTTGCAGGGGCATGGCAGCGATGGCCAATGCAAAAAGTAGTGACAATGATCTTTTCATTTTTATATCTGTTTGGTTGTTTTTCAGCAGGCACTAAAATATTCAATTATTCTTAAAAGGGAAATGTTTTTTAACAGAGGGGAAGGTGGCTTGTGCTTTGCAGGATAGTGCAGAAGGATTGACTGTCTGTGCCGGGAATAGACCGGCATGCTCAGTGAGTTTCACATGGTGGGATAATACGCGTTTTTTATATGGTCTATCTCATTGCCTGACGGACTGATGATTACTGTAATGATATCAAATCTTGCCTCCTTGCAGATGCCATATGTGTCTATATAATTTGATGCTGCGAAGATGATTGTTCTCTGCTTCGGGACATTAACTGCCTCGGTGGGGTGGACGGCATAGCCGGCTGACCGGCTCTTGACCTCCACGAAGACTATGTGGCTGCCGGTTTCTGCGATGATATCTATCTCAGTGCGTCCTGAGCGCCAGTTTCTGTGACGGATAGTATATCCGCTGTGGATGAGGAATTCAGCTGCAAGCTCTTCTCCCTTAGGTCCGAGTGCATGCCTGTCGCTCATCTTATATCTCTATCAGCCTGTTCCTTATGGCATAGAGGATCAGGCTGGCGGTGTTCTTTGATCCTGTTTTAGCAAGGAGGTTGGCGCGGTGCTTGTCAACAGTACGCTTGCTGATGAAGAGGGTGTCAGCTATCTCCTGGTTAGAGAGTCCCTCGCAGATCTTCAATAATATCTCCTTCTCCCGCCTGGAAAGACTGGAGCTCTTTTCCTCCTGCTCCCTGTTCTTGATGCGCCTGATGACATGATAAAGCAGCTCCTGCGAGAAGTAGTTGCTGCCACGGTGAACTGCGATGATTGCATCATACACGTCGGAGATGTCGGAGTCCTTCAGCACAAATCCCTTCGCTCCTGCGTCAACCATACGGTAGTAGTATTCTTCCTCGCCGTACATTGACAGGGCGATGACGCTGGAGGAGGGATGTCTGCGGGTAATGAGTGATGTGGCTTCCACACCGTCCATCTCTGGCATGCTGATGTCCATAAGGATGATATCGGCGGGGCCGTTTTCCAGTATCTTAAGCAGCTCGGCGCCGTTGGAGGCCTCAGCAACCACCTCGAATTCAGGGTAGCCGCCGAGGAGTATTTTGAGGCCGTTACGGAAGAGCTGGTGATCATCTGCAAGGGCAATTCTTATCTTCTCCATACAATTCTTATTGTTCTACGAACAATTTCAAAGGTATTTCATAACCATATTCATGCAATTCTTATTGTTCT
>CAZVLJ010000004.1:76562-79427 GCA_964627825.1 uncultured Rikenella sp.
TCATGCAATTCTTATTGTTCTACGAACAATTTCAAAGGTATTTCATAACCATATTCATGCAATTCTTATTGTTCTGTTTACCAGATCGAAAATCGCAAATCCCAAAATCGTCAATCCTGACTGTCTACCCTTATGAGTGCACTTGTTCCTTTCCCACGAGCGCTCTCAATTACAAAGACACCGTCAACTGACCTGACCCGTGTCTCCATATTCGGGATGCCCATTCCCACCGCCTCTTCTGATGTAAGCTTCTCCATGTCAAAGCCCCGGCCATTGTCGAGGTACTGCAAGGTAATGATTTTTTGGTGCCGGCGCAGTTCCATCTCTATCTTTGAGGCGCCGGAGTGTTTCATGCCGTTGTTTATCAGCTCGCATGCCGCCCGGTATATCACCACCTCCTTGTCGGTATCAAACCGTTCCCCCTCCATATTGGTACGGAAATCGATCAGTATGCCTCGCATCTGGTTCACTTTTGCCGCGAAGGCGCTGATGGCGCTGGCAACGCCCAGGTTGGTCAGCACGTGGGGACTCATGTTGTTGGAGATCTCCTTGATTGTATTGAGAGCTTCATTGACAACGTGATTGGTATTCTGCAGTATATCCTTTCCCACCGGATCGGTGACCCTGCTGTTAAGGGCTGAGAGAGACATCTTGACAGTGGAGAGCAGCGGTCCCAGGCCGTCATGAAGGTCCTTTGCAAACCTTTTCTTTTCCGTCTCTTCGGTGTTGATGACAGCGTTGAGGAGTCTTCTTTCTGACCGTGCCCTGTCTATCTCCGCCCTCTTCAGTGAGTAAAAGATCTCCCTGATCAGCACAACGCCGGTTATTATCATTACCGAGATCAGCACATTCATCCACTCATCCACCATCATCAGCTCAAAGGAGGGTTTGCCCTGGAAATATTCTATAAGCTGGATAAGGGTGCGGACGGACATTAGCACAAAAGCGGATGAAAGGAGTATCCACGAGAGACGGTAACGTGTTATCTTCATGAACCTTATGGCTATGCCCGCAGCAACTATCTGCAGCACAACCGATATAAAGAGGGCTATCAGGCGTACCATTGCAACAAAAATTTAATTTATACAAAAGTATGAGTTTATTACCTTTGGGGCGCCAAAACGGAGGTATGAATACAATCTACACCATCCTTATTGCTTTATACGGTCTGCTGGCCGCCCTGGCTTCACCCTTCAGCGTAAAAGCCAGGAGGTGGGTAAGAGGCCGGCGCGGATGGAGAAAAAAACTGAAGTCGTTCAGCAAGGGCGAAGAGAGGGTTGTATGGCTCCACTGTGCATCACTCGGCGAATTTGAACAGGGACGGCCGTTAATAGAAAAGATCAGGAGCGAACAGGAAGGATGGAAGGTGGTGGTTACATTCTTTTCACCCTCGGGATATGATGTGAGAAAAGATTACCGGGGCGCTGATGTGGTGATGTACCTGCCTGAAGACCTGCCCGGCAATGTCAGGTATTTCCTTGGCAGGATTCAACCCGATCTTGTTCTGATAGTAAAGTATGAGTTCTGGTACAATTACCTGAGCGAACTGAAACGGAGGAACATCTCCACGTACCTTGTATCAGGCATCTTCAGGCCAGGTCAGTATTTTTTCAGATGGTACGGCCGGTTTGCCGCGAAGATGCTGTCAGTCTTCACCCGCATATTTGTCCAGGATGAGCAGTCGGGCCGGCTGCTTGACGGCATAGGGTACCACAGCTGGACTGTTACAGGCGATACCCGCTTTGACAGGGTAAGCCAGATAGCGGCAGCGGCGCGCAACCTGCCCGTGATAGAACAGTTCCGGGGGAGTGAACGACTTTTCGTGGCAGGTTCCAGCTGGGAGGAGGATGAGGATATTATTATAAGGTATATCAATGAGAATGCTTCAGCAATGAAGTGGATCATTGCTCCCCATGAGATTGATGAGGGTCACCTTGAACGCATTGAAGCGAAAATTACCTCGGGCACCGTACGCTATTCGCGTTACGGCGGTAAAGATGACTCCGGCAGGGTGATGATCATTGACAATATCGGGATGCTCTCATCCGTCTACCGGTATGCTTCGGTGGCAGCCGTGGGGGGTGGGTTCGGAAGAGGAATCCACAACATTCTTGAGCCAGCCTGCTGGGGTATCCCCGTGCTTTTCGGGCCCAACCATCAGCGGTTCCGTGAAGCAATACAGCTTATTGAGAGAGGAGGAGCAGCCTCCTTTTCGGATTTTGAGACATTTTCTAAAATTGTTGAAAAATATATCCGTGATAACGAGGCACTTGAGTCCGCAGGCAGGGTATCCGCCTCTTATATAGCTGAAAATAAAGGTGCTACAGGAAAGGTTTATGATGAAATATTTAATAATCAACCTGATGAAAACTTATTGAAAAACCGTTAAAAAGTTGTTAATAATTACGAAATGGCAATTCCGGCTAATTCTGCCCGTAAATGTAATTTAACCTTCTGCCCCGGAAGAAGCGGAGCCCAACCTGAAGCAATTGATAATCATTATTTTAAAATTGAACAACAACCATAACTTTACTAACTTAATTCAATTATGCGAAAACTAAAGTTTACCTTCATTCTGTTGTCCTTGTTCATAGGGTCAGCTTCCCTCATGGCTCAGGTGACAACTTCAACTCTAAGTGGCAAGATTACGGAGACCGACGGTCAGCCGTTACCTGGTGCCACGATTGTTGCAACCCACGTGCCTTCCGGAACCCTGTATGGTGCTTCGGCAAACATCCAGGGTCAGTATTCAATCCAGGGTATGCGTCCCGGAGGACCTTATACGGTCAATGTAACTTTCGTCGGCTACCAAACCCAGAGTTACACTGAGATTACCCTTTTGCTCGGAGAAAACACAACCCTGAA
>CAZVLJ010000005.1:0-78165 GCA_964627825.1 uncultured Rikenella sp.
ATTTTCAAATCGTCAAATTTTTTAAACGCTGTATCATGTTGTATATAAATATATTGAATGCCTTTAGGCAAATCTTAACCGGACACTAGTGTGATCATCATTAAAATTGAACCTGTAGTTACTCTCAATACGGGTTTTTCTGAACGATTTATGGTCATCCGTAACAAAGAGGTCATCCAGGTTCCAGAAATGATAAACAAAACAACCGTCAGAACCTTCAGTTCTCATGACATTTGTGGATTGAGTAATATCACGCCCCACCATCTCTTCAGGATATGTTAGTGGCATTGTAATACTTTCTCCCGTTGTCGTTTTTAGGGCCACATTAAGAAATGTTTCTTTGCGCTTCTCTTCTGTCAGAATTCCCATTGACTCGTCAGCCTGGTAGACCTGCAGAAAATTGATTATATTTCCGATCTTATACGGACGTAACCCAAACCAAGGTATCGTAATTCTGAATTGTCTGCCATTTATGTCCTTCTGGTACGGAATTTCTTTCAGAACCTTACCATAGCCGTCTATTATCCCGACCGCCCTCTGGTAGAAGCAGTCAACAATCAAGGAATCAAGATTTTCAATAAAGAAACCGGAAACCTCTCCGAAAGTATCCGGGCCATCCTTATAGAATTGAAACTCCCTGCATAGTGCTCTTGAATCAAGGTTATAGATTTCGATCCTGTTCCTCTCAAAATTTAAGATACCAAGGTAGCTTACCCCGTCTATCCTTACAAACTGGGAATAATGAATGAAATTCTTTGTCTCACTGCCTATTGAAACTTCCAACGGTTTCTCTGCAGGCTGAAGTGTAACCTGATCCTTGTAACTCCCGGGAGCTCTGCAGCTCCCGAGAGCCAATAAAACTGGAATAATTAGCCAGACAGGTTTATTCAAAGAATTCATCTTTCGTAAAATACTTAAATCAATTATTACCTAAATGATATTCCTCATGTGTCATTGATTTACTTCCACATCCGGACTGCACACTGCGCCTGAACCACAATGTGCAAGCAGGCAATAAACAGTGCCTATTTCGCAGTAGCAATCACTTAAGATTTCCACCAATTTGCACTGGCCATCTGCCCCGGCTACTACAGTATTAACAGAAACATACATCTCTTCTACTTTCCCATTGCTGCTGATTAAGCTAAAATTCAATAAGAGAAGAAGAACCACAGCATCAACCACTGAAATAATTCTAATCTTTTTCATGATCTGTTAATTTTTAGTTCGACAATAGAAACTATTTGTATCAATTCAAAATTAACCGTTTATTAAGTCCATGTCAATACCATCCGGCACGAATGACATGGTTTTGGTGCAAACGACATAAAAACGGCACGAAGGATATGCTTTTGGTACAAGCAACTTAAAAATGGTACAAATGAATTTGTGGCACAATTTCAGAAGAGAATGGCAGGAACCGCGTACACCACAAGCAGGATTGTGCAGTTCTATATCTGCTGCATTATATTATCTTTGAGACCGACGTCTCCGGCCGGACCGGTTATTTTTGCTATTGAACTGAAAATACATTGTCTATTATGAAACTACTCTTCCGATTCATCTCTGCCGCGGTGACTGCACTGCTGCTCTCCCTACCCTTTACCGCCTTCTCTCAGTCCGAAAAGGAAATAGACCCTGACGGCCCCGGATACGCCGAAAACTGTACAAGCATCATGGTTGGCAGGCTGGCCTCCACCGACGGGTCGGTGATGACCTCGCACACCTGCGACGGCAGATACCGCACATGGCTGGAGGTAGTTCCGGCAATGACTTTCGGGAGGGATACTGTCCACCCGGTCTACTGGGGCACGATGCACACCGAGGCTGCCTGGGATATGACCAACGTGACCCGCAGGGGGGAAATCCCTGAGGTGAAATCGACCTATGCTTTCCTCAGCACTGCCTATCCCTGCCTCAATGAGAAGCAGCTGGCCATTGGTGAAACCACGATCTACGGACGCAAGGAACTTATCAATACGGAGGGTTTGTTTCTCATCGAAGAGCTTGAGAAGATTGCCCTTCAGCGCTGCACAACTGCACGCCAGGCGATAGCTCTTATAGGCTCGCTGGCAGAGCAGTATGGTTACGGCGACCTGGCCGAATGCATCACCATCGCCGATCCGCGCGAGGTGTGGCAGCTTGAGATAGCCGGCTCAGGACCGGGAAAACCTTCGTCACTCTGGGTGGCCCAGAGGATCCCCGATGACCACGTGGGAATTGCCGCAAACATTCCAAGAATTTCTGACGTTAACTTTAAGGACCCCGATCACTTCATGACCTCAACTGACCTAGGCAAAAAAGCGAAGGAACTTGGTTACTGGGACGGGAAGGAGCCATTCAAATTCTACAAGGTTATCGACACTCGCAAACCCTATGACATCCGTGATTTCTTCGTGCTCAGCACCCTCGCCCCTGAGCTGAACCTGACGATGGAGATGGAGGAACTCCCCTTCTCGGTGAAACCGGAAAAAAAACTATCCGTAAGCGATGTGATGGCTCTATTCCGTGAGACTTACGAGGGCACACCATATGACATGACGAAAAACCTGATGATTACTGTTAGGAAAAAGGATGAAGCCGGCAATGAGGTTACCGATACGGTAAAGTCACCCGCCTTCAACAACTGGATGAATAATGACATCCGCACTCTCATCAACGAGCTGAAGCCAGGCACCATCGAGAGGCAGCGTACAATTGCAATCGCCGGTTGCTCATACTCGCACGTCATACAGTGCCGTTCATGGCTGCCTGACGAGGTTGGCGCCGTGGCATGGTTCTCATTTGACAATCCGGGCCAGAGCCCCCGCATCCCGATCTTCTCCGGCACCATGGCACTGCCGCAGAGCTTCCGCATCTGCGGTCAGCACCGCTATCGCGAAGACGCAGCCATATGGTCGTTCCGCGAAGCCAACAGGCTCTCCACCGTGAACTGGGAACGCGGCCGAAAGCTGATTGAGCCTTCCGTGACCCACATGGAGCAGAAAGCACTGGCCGAAATGCCTGCACTTGAGGAGAGAGTTAAAATAATGGTTAAGGAAGGCAGAAACGATGAGGCCAGGAAAGCGGTAACGGAATATACCAACGCATTTGCTCATGGCGCCATGAGCCGCTGGCAGGAAATGAAAGCAGAATTCTGGCAGATGTTCGGCAGGGGATTCTGATTTAATTGATACCGTAGGTGAACTCTTCAGGGTCCCGCTTGTTAACGTTATACAATTCACAAGTAAGATGGGGGAATCCATAGCATCTGTTCTGGAAAAGGCAAATCCTGACCGGTCAGACATACTTGCCATGCTGCAGTGCAGCGAAGAGGAAGCTCCCCTGCTCTATCACAGAGCGGCAGCCGTCAGAGACCGCTATGTAGGGAACCATGTCTACCTTCGCGGACTGATTGAATTCTCGAATATCTGTGGTAAAAATTGCCTCTATTGCGGTGTCAGACGTGACAACATTAAGATTGAAAGGTACACCATGTCACAGGAGGAGGTGCTGGAAGCTGCAATGACTGCCTACAAACTCAATCTGGGTTCAATAGCCATACAGTCAGGAGAAAATTCATCAAACAATTTTGTTGAAACTGTTGAGGAACTGGTAAGGTCTATCCGGAAGATGACCGGCGGAAAGCTGGGTATCACTCTCTCTCTCGGCGAGCAGAGCAGGGAGACCTATCAAAGATGGTTTGACGCCGGCGCCCACCGCTACCTGCTAAGGATAGAGGCCTCCAGCGAGGCTCTCTACCGGAGGGTGCACCCTGATGATGACATGCACAGGTACCACAGGAGGCTTGAATGCCTGAAGGCAATACAGGAGACCGGTTACCAGACCGGGACCGGGGTGATGGTGGGATTGCCTTTCCAGACCATGAGTGACCTGGCGGATGATGTGATCTTTATGCGTGATTTTGATATTGACATGTGCGGTATGGGGCCATTTATTGAGCACTCAGACACTCCGCTGGGATCAAGAGGTACGGACAACCTGTTCCTTAATGAACGTTTTAATCTGACTCTCAGGATGATAGCAATATTGAGGATCATCATGAAGGATATCAATATTGTAGCCTCCACAGCCATGCAGACCATTGATCCTGCCGGTCGTGAGAAGGCGATTTCATGCGGTGCCAACGTGGTGATGCCCAACCTCACCCCTGCCAGGTACAGGTCAGGTTACCTGATCTACGAAGGCAAGCCCGGATATATGGAGGCGGATGAGTCCAATGTCAGCGGGCTGAACCTCGACCTGATTCCGGGAACAACCATAGAACCGGGCATATGGGGTGATACGCCCCACTACATCAGGCGGCGGACCGTGAGGTGATTATGCTGCAGAACAAGCAGCTGCCGTAACAACCAATCCTCTTTTTTCCGAAATTGCTCGATGTACATAAACCTGATGTGATGAAAAGAACGCTCCTTTCATCAGTGATCCTGCTGGCATCACTGATAAGTTTTGGTCAGACACACCCGACACTTGAATATTACATGCCTGCCGGCATCTCCTTTGACAGCAGCATCCCCTCGCCCGGCTCAATAGGTCATCAGGTCGGCGAATGGCATGTCACCCATGACAAGCTGGTGGGTTACATGAAACAGCTAGATGCTGTCTCGGACAGAGCAAAATGGGAAGAGTATGGCAAGAGCTGGGAAGGAAGGCCACTGGGGCAGCTGATCATCACATCTGAAAAGAACATGGCCCGACTTGAGGAGATCCGGCTTGAGCATCTCAGTCTGTCTGATCCGGCCGTTTCAAGGAGTGTCAGTACGGCTGAGATGCCGCTGATCATCAAGCTTGGTTACGGAGTGCACGGCAACGAGTCGAGTGCACAGAACGCATCACTCCTTACAGCTTATTATCTTGTCGCGGGTCAGGGAACCAAAATTGATGGAATACTTGACAGATGCATAATTCTTGTTGACCCGGCACTCAATCCTGACGGACTGCAGCGTCACTCAACATGGGTCAATATGCACCGGGGAATGACTCTGTCCACCGATCCTTCAGGCCGTGAGTTCAACGAAGCGTGGCCCGGAGGCCGGACCAACCACTATTGGTTTGATCTTAACCGCGACTATCTCATGCTTCAGCACCCCGAGAGCGTGGGGCGCGTGGGGGCCTTTCACCGCTGGATGCCCAACATCAACACTGACCATCATGAAATGGGCGCCAACTCCACATTCTTCTTCCAGCCCGGCGTACAGTCGCGCAACAACCCCGTGGTCCCACCGGACAACCAGATACTTACTGCTGAGATTGGCAGTTACCATGCAAGGTATCTTGACTCCATCGGCAGCCTTTACTATTCAGAGGAGAGCTTTGACGATTACTACCTCGGGAAGGGCTCTTCCTATCCGGATGTTCACGGGTCAGTTGGAATTCTCTTCGAGCAGGCCGGCACCAAAGGGCACCTGCGCGAGGTGCCGGGCGGAGTGCTTTCCTTTCCCTTTGCAATCAGGAACCAGTTCACCGTTTCACTCTCAACCATAGAGGCAGGGATAAACATGAGGATCAGACTGCTGGATATGCAGCGCGAGTTTTATCTCTCTGCTCTCAGGGAAGCTGCTGCTGCCCCTGTAAAGGGCTATCTCTTCAACGCCGGCACCGACCGTAGTGCCTGTGCTCATTTTATCGAGAATCTGCTGCGTCACAGGATAGAGGTATACAGGTGCAGCCGCCAGATCACCAAAGGAGGCGTCACCTACAGCCCCGGCGACAGTTATTTTGTTCCTGCCAGACAGAAGGAATATCGTTTCGTCAGAACCCTGTTCGAAACGGTAAAGACATTTTCGGACACCGTCTTTTATGATATCTCCACCTGGGTCATGCCGATGGCCTTCAACCTCAGCTACACCTCACTGGGCAGCACCGAGGCGGCCGGCATTGCAGGAGAAAGGGTGACGGCACCGCCTTTCCCTGCCGGAACAGTCAACAGCACGGAAACTGATTATGCATGGCTCTTCGAGTGGGGTGACACATATGCACCGAAGGCACTTTACATGATCCAGTCGGCCGGCCTGACCGCCAGAGTTGCAATGGCACCATTCACTGCAGTTACAAATGACGGGAAGGAAAAGTACTTCGGTTACGGTACTATCATGGTTCAGCGGGGAGAGAATCTGCTCACTTCCGCAAAGATCACCGCTACTCTCCGCAGGGTGGCAGCGGAGTGTGGCATAACTGTTCACGGCGTCATCTCCGGACTGACCACGGCAGGAATAGACCTTGGCAGCGGAGGTTTCACGGTCCTGAGCAGGCCGTCAGTGATGCTGGTTATTGAGGATGGTACACCGGTGGATGATGCAGGCGAGATATGGCACCTTCTGGATGTGCGCTACGGCATGCCTGTCACTCTGGTCACTCCGTCAAGAATGGGGTCGGCCAATCTTAGCAAATACAACGTGATAATCATTGCCGGCAATCCGTCTATGTCACCCGTCGCGATTGAGGGTCTGCGCAACTGGTCCCGCTCGGGAGGAACCATTATAGGCTACCGTGGAGGCAACCGCTGGCTGGCGGCAAACGATTTTGCGGACATTAGTTACATTGAAGCCGCAGGAACTGATCCGGAAAAGGAGAGTATTTTCTCCGGGAGAAATGCAGCAAGGGCTATACAGTCAGTTCCGGGGACGATCTTCAGGGCAGAGGTTGATATCACTCATCCCATCTGTTACGGGTACACGCAGCAATACCTGCCGGTATTCAAGACTGATGCATCGGCCGTGAAGATAACAGGAAGAAGCTATAACACTCCGGTTAAATACATATCTGACCCGTTGCTTAGCGGGTACTGCTCAAAAGAGAATCTGCAGCGGATTGCCGGCAGCGCCGTTGTGGCTGTTCATCCAGGTGCGGGGAGGGTGATCTCGATCTATGACGACACCAACTTCAGGGCCATATGGTTCGGCACCTCGAAACTGTTCATGAATGCAGTATTTTTCGGCCAGACTCTGAGACCGGAAGGAAGGTACGGATATTAGAACTATCCCTCAGTGAAGTATAACAGAAAAATTCATTTCCCGTGGTCAGGCCGGAGAGTAGATACGGAGATTAGTATTTCTCTCAGGCAGGAAAGCAGATACTGCCAATGGCTATTTCCTCAGTCTCGCGCAGTGAACGTTCCAGGGAGGCATACTGGCTTCTGTCACCTGTCAGCTCCAGAATGATCAGTCCGGCCGGCTCACCGAAATATATCTCATTGACGCCCAGCCTGGTGCGGATAACACACCCGTAAGTGGTCAGCAACGCCTGTACTGCCAGCCCCAGTTCATCACGTTTCGGCACCATGATACCCAGTATTGTGATGCCTTCACACTCCACGGGAGCATCGGAGAAGCCGTGGGAGAATACCATTTCCTTAATGAACAGCCCCTCAATACTCTTCAGCTTTGCAACCAGATCCTCACAGTCGTCAGCCTGACCTGCAAGGTGGATAACCATGAAACCCTCACGGCTGCACAGTTCATCGTTCAGCTCGTGAAATCCAAGTCTTGTGCTGACCACGGCAGCATGTTCCGAGAGTGCTTTCTGGACCAGTCCTGCCTCCTTGATCCTGTCAGTGATCTTAATGCCTAATACTCTGACCATGATAGTATGTTTTAATAGTAAAGGTCCCTCTCACCGTTCCTGATACGCTCAATCTTCTTCCTGATACTCTGCTTCATCCCCTCATCGAGGTCGACCATGTTCTTTTCAATAGCCTTCCATCCCTTCTCAGCAAGTTCAGGTGAGGCGTAATCAACGATATATTCCGAGAGCGTCAGTATGGCGTTGGGGGTACAGTATCTCTTGATAAAGCCAGGCACAGAGAACTCCATGAAATGTTCGCCTGTGCGGCCGAGGCGGTAGCATGCAGTGCAGAATGACGGAATATAGTCGTTGTCTATCAGTTCATTGATGACATCGGCAAGTGACCTTTCATCATTGATCTTGAACTGCTCGCGGTTGAGGTTCTGCTCGGCATTCTTCGATGCGGAGTAACCGCCAAGTTCCAGTTTTGTTCCGCCGTCTATCTGTGAGACACCAAAGGCCATTGCTTCGGAGCGTACTGCCGGAGCCTCTCTGGCCGTCAGGATGAGTCCGGTATATGGCACCGCAAGGCGAAGGATGGCAATCAGCTTCTTGAAATCGTCATCATTCACATAGTACTTCGGGTTCAGGTTCAGCGCCAGGGCGTCCTTAATCCTTGGGAAGGAAATTGTGTGCGGGCCAACATTATAGCAGGCCTCCAGGTGGTTGGTGTGCCTTACCAGACCCATCACCTCGAACCTCCAGTCATACAGACCGAAGAGAGCACCAATGCCTACATCATCAATACCTGCCTCCTGGGCCCTGTCGAGAGCTGTCAGCCTCCAGTTGTAGTCTTTCTTTTTACCTCCCAGGTGATACCATGTGTAAGCTTCCGGGTCATAGGTCTCCTGGAAGATCTGGTAGGTGCCTATGCCGGCTCTGCCAACCGTGCGGAAACCGTCTATATCCAGCGGAGCAGCATTGATGTTCACCCTGCGAATCTCACCACGGTCTTTCTTGATACCGTAGACGAGCTTCACCGTATGAGCTATGTATTCAGGACCATACTCGGGATGTTCACCATAAACAAGTATCAGTCTCTTCTGCCCGTTGTCCTCCAGTGCCTCAACCTCTGCTGTTATGTCGGCATCGGAGAGGGTTTTGCGCCTGGCATCCTTATTCGTAACCCTGAAGCCGCAATACTGGCAGTTATTGACGCATTTGTTCCCTATGTAAAGAGGGGCAAAAAGCACTATCCTGTTGCCATAAACCTTCTTCTTCAGTTCGCGTGCTCCGGCTTTGATCTCCTCACCCAGGTCTCCTTCGGCATTGATCAGGGCTGCTGTCTCCGCAAGTGTAAGGCGCTCCTTTGAGAGCGATTTTGCTATCAGCTCCCTTACTCTCACCCTGTCAGCCCTGTTGTTATTGATAAATGACCACAGCTCGGCAGGATCAATGAACGGCTCCATCCGGCGGTCGGGAATACTGCATTTTTCTGGATTGAATTTCATCTCGTTATTTTTTTCCCTCCTCCACTAAGAAATTAACACTCAATATACGGAAAATAGCCACCTGTGGTTCAGACATATCAGAAGATAAGCTCCTCCATCTCCCCTGCCCCGGCAATAAGGGCTTTAGCCGGCTCAGCAAACATTCGGCTCGCATCCAGACGTTTATGAAAAAAGAGAGTCATTCTCTTGCCCGGGATATCACTCTCATAGTTCTCCAGGTGAAGGAAGAGGTCAGGCAACGGTGCCCCGTTGTCAGGGATAAACACCATACCCCTTGAGTAGAATGTCTCTGCGGCGCATGATACAGCATACAGGCCTGGTGCAGGCAGGAGCTTGGTGACGTCAGTTACGGGAATGCGTATCATCGGCACCTGCGGACTTATGGCCGGATCCTCCTTTACTGCTGTGCCGATGACAAGATAGAAATGGTCAAGATAGGCATTAGCGCGCTGGATGTATCCCTCTGTCAGCGCCTGCCTTATACGTGTAGAGCTGACGGTCTCATTCTGCACCTCCTGCATGGGTATCTCTTCGGCCTCAAAGCCGTATTTCTCCCTCCAGGCCCACAACGTACGATAGTCGCCCTGCTGGTTAAACCCGAAGTGATGATTATGACCCACAACTATCACCTTTGCCCCAAGGGTACCGCAGAGAATATCTCTCACGAACTCCTCGCTGGTGATCCGTGCAAAATGGCGTGTGAACTCAATAATGATGATATTGTCAAGCCCCGCCTTGCGCAGCAGTTCTATCTTCTCCTCCTGTGAACAGATGAGCTTAAGTCCCTTGCCGGCCGTCTCGGGATAGAGGACCACCCTGGGATGAGGATGAAACGTTATTAGTACGCTCTCGCCGTTATGCTCGGAGGCAAGCTTTTTCAGCCTTTTAATGATTGTCCTGTGGCCAATGTGAACGCCGTCAAAAGTACCCGTGGTCACCACGGGAGCCTGTATTACTGATGCCTCCTGAAAGCTCCTGAAGATTCTCATTACCCTGCAGGCTGCTGGTTTTCCTTAACGAAGTAGGCTACTTTCTCTATTGAGGTTATCATATCAAACTCCTCAAGGTATACGGTATCAGGGACATTCAGCGGAACGGTTGTGAAGTTCATTATACCCCGTATTCCGTTACTTACCAGCAGTGATGCCACAGATACCGCCTGATCAGCGGGCACGGCCAGAACGGCAACAGAGATGTCAAGCTCCTCCCGCAGGCTCTTCAACTGGTTAATGTTATGGCATCGAACCCCGGCTACAACCTTATCAACTTTCTGGGGATCAATATCAAAGGCAGCCACCACATTCATGTTGGTACGTTTGCCCTTAAAGTAACCCGTGATAGCCCGTCCCAGGTTACCCATACCCATGATTGCCACATTCAGTCCGCTGGGTGCATCAATAATAGTTCCGATTGTTTTTATCAGTTCCCTTACGTCATACCCTTTACGCATCACGCTGCCGTAACCTATGAGCATAAGATCGCGTCTCACCTGTACGGCAGTGATATGCAGCATTGCTGCAAGCTCATGTGAGAACACATAGTTGCGATTGGCAGCCAGGGTAGCGGCAAGGGCTCTTCTGTACTGGCTTAGCCGTTCAACGGTCTTTCCTGGGAGTGTTTTCATATTCCGGTCTTTAAATTGGAAACCTGTGATCTGGGTATTATCACTGTGAAGACTGATCCTTTGTCAGGGGCACTCTCCACATTAATCACACCATGATATAGATCGACAACCTTTTTGACTATTGAGAGACCCAGACCGCTGCCGCTGATGTTACGTGTCTTGTCATTGCGTATCCGTGAGAACTCTTCAAAAAGCATTTCGCGCTCTTCACTGTTCATCCCTATACCTGTGTCAGCCACCGAAAGGGAGAACTCATCCTCATTGCAGTTGAGGGTTATCATTACCGTACCTCCGGGATTATTGTACTTGACGGCATTGGAAACGAGGTTATTCATGATTATCTCGAAATCATTGGGATCTGCCCAGATGGTCTCACATCCATTGATCTCTGTAACAAACCGTATGTCCTTATGTATGGCATAGGGACTGACTGTCACCACAGCCATGGAGGCCAGCTCCCTGAGGTTAACGTTCTGCATCTTTTCCATCTGCCTCTCAAAACTCACCTTGGTGAAGTCGAGCAGGTCCATGATCAGGTGCCTCATGCTGTCAATGCGCTGAAGTGATCTCTCAATGGCAGAGGCATACTCGTCAAGTGAATCACCCATCTGTCTCTCCTGCATCATCTTGAGATATCCTTCCACTGCATTCAGCGGGGCCTTCAGCTCGTGTGAGAGCACGGAGAGGAACTGGAACCGGACCTTCCTGCCCTCGACCTTTAGTTTGTGGGTTATCCTGCGCAGGTATTGCTGCTTGGTGATCTGTTCTATGGAAGATTTCAGCTCCTGCGGCGTGAAGGGTTTGGGAATAAAGTCAATGGCCCCGTCACTGTGCGCTTTTACAGCGACATCGATTGAAGCATATGATGTTATCATGGCCACCACAATGTCATAGTTCTTTTTCCTGACATATTCCAGTACCTCAACCCCCTGTATCCCGGGTAGCTTATTGTCAAGAAGCAGGATATCAGGCATCTCCCGGTCAATTATCTCTATTCCCTCCTCGCCGGTCGCTGCCTCCAGTATCTGAAACGTATAATCCTCATCCATAAAAGGATAGGTGACATGAAAATTGCCCAGTATCCTGGTTACGCCTGACCTGATACCGGGTTCATCATCTACAACCAGTATTTTCAGCTGTGCCATTGTCAGATTTTTAAGAGTTTTCTTACTTCCTGTTCAAGCTGCTCGGGCCTCACCCCTTTCTCAAGGTAGAGATCAGCCCTGATCCAGTCGCGATCCTGCTCTCCGCTGAGCCCGAAAGTGATGCCAGTCTCGCGTGAGACTGCCGTAGCTAGTATCACCGGCACGTCGGGATACCTCCTTTTAAGCTTGTAACAGAGGATAAAGCCGCTGTCATCACTCTCCATCATCAGGTCAAAGACGGCTATGTCAGGCTTCATTTTGGCAATTACCTGTTCTGCTTCAGTCTGGCTCTCCACGGCTATCACCTCGAAGCCGGCCTTACGCAGGTAAAAGGCTGTCTGGAAGAGATAATCGGGATCATCATCAACCAGCAGTACGGTATATACTTTGTTCATTGTAATTATTTGTTTTTAAACTTGTTATAATGCATTCACAATCATGCTTATTCAGGTCTCCTCGGGAGAATTATTTTAAATGTGGTGCCGGTGTCCCCCCTGGACGGATCACTGTTTGACTCAACGGTTATCTGACCCTTATGCATCTTGACAATACCATAGGTAGTTGCCAGGCCGAGGCCCGTGCCCTTGCCAAGGCCTTTGGTGGTAAAAAATGGCTCAAAGATTTTTGGTTTGTCCTCATCCCTTATCCCGCTGCCCGTATCCGAAACGACAATTATCACATCGGCCGCTGTATCCTCCAGGGTAACAGTCAGTGTCCCTCCCTCCGGCATTGCATCAATGGCATTCCGGAAGAGATTGGTTAGAACCTGGGTCATCTGTTCCGAATCAATAGATGCATCAGGACTGGTGGTGCGGTCCTCTATTACAGCCTTTACATTGTCAGGAAAGACTACCCCTGCAATGCTGTTTTCGGTAAGCTTCCTGATATCAATGAACTGGTGGTTCACCTGGTTCTTGCGGGCAAAGTTCAGCAGGCCTCCTACAATCTTCTTACAACGGGCTGCCTGTTCCACAATGAGTTGCAGGTCTTCGCGGACAGGGTCCTCAGTAGTGCACTCATCAAGCAGAATGTTGCTGTACATAATGACCACACCAAGGGGATTATTCAGCTCATGGGCAATGCCAGCCGACAGCTGTCCCATATGTGCAAGCTTCTCTGATTGTTTGAGAGCATTCTGCATGGTGGTAAGCTTGGCGTTGGAGAGAGCGAGATCCTGAACTGATCTGTGCAGTTTCTCAATTGTATACGGCAGGCACATCTCTTCCTCGGCCAGTCCCTTGATTATGGCAATGGCATGGTCATAGCATGTTTCATAGCCACATGCGCCGCAGTTAAGATGATCCTTCTCCGTCAGCTTGCCCATTGAGGCGAGGACCTGTTTTACCTCCTCACTGGCAGCTGACATCTGGCGCTTATCTTCAGGACGGTAACGGACAGAGAGGTCGAGCCTGTCATATAACTCAACATTTTTCTTCCACTCCACTGTATTCAGAGAGGCCATTTTATCCTGTGCATAAGCGCTCACCAGGGCTCTCCTGTTGTACTGTTTGCCGCCCTTGCTCATGCCGGGACCCATGATGCATCCCTCACAGCAGAGCAGCTCAAGATGCTGACCACCTATCATCCCCTGCTCAAACTCTTTAATTGCTTCCTGGAAATCAGTCCTTCCTTCTGCTGCAATAATATTTCCTGTTATGGCATCATCATTGACCCCGGCAGTCTGTAACAATCCCCTGGTCACAGGGAAGATGGCCCCTCTTCCTCCCAGCGGCGGATCGAACTCCGAAGGTTCTACTGAGTCAGGAGTAATGCCGGCTGTCTCAATCATCTCACGAAGCTCAATGAACGTTATGGCCACATCCACCTCCGCGTTCTCAGCTTTCTTGGCCACACAGGGACCGACAAAGACCACGGAGAGGTCATCTCCGTATTTCTTCCTCATGACCCTGGTCATTGCCACCATTGGTGAGACTACCGGCACAAGGTTCTCTGTCAGGTCAGGATGATAAAATCTTATAAACGATACTATGGCAGGACAATCTGATGAGATATAGTTCTGTTTTCCGGCCTCGCTGATCAGTTGACGGTAGCGGTGCGCCACCAGGTCAGCCCCGAAGGAGACCTCGGACACATAGTCAAAGCCAAGTGATCTAACCATGCCTACAACCTTCTGGTAATCAGTTCCTTCATAGAACTCCGCAGGGAAACTGGGTGCAATGATAGCAGCTTTCCTTCCCGGTCTGGCCAGTACTTTTTTCACCAGGTCCACGGTATTGACAAAGACCTTGGCTCCCTGGCTGCATACCTTGGTGCAGTTACCGCAGGCGATGCACCTCTCGGTTATCACCTCAGCCTGTCCGCCAACTATCCGTATGGCCCGGGCAGGGCATTCTCTGACGCAGGTATAACATGTACGGCAAAGCTCTTTTATTGTATATACAAGCATACTCTTATTCTGTTAAAGCAAAACATCCCTCTTGCTGAAGTGGGTATGAAATACCTCTTTATCAGCGAGCTCAGAACACTGTTCAAATACCCTGCCATACAGGCCGGCCACTGCAGCAGACTGTTCGGGTGCCCGCACCGCCTCCTGGTCATCTGTCTGCCATATGAACCTTGAGCGCTGTCTTACTGCCTCCCTTGAACCGGCGGGCAGCATACCGCCGCCATTGACGCAACCGCCGGGGCAGGCCATTACCTCCACGAGGTCATATTTAGCGCCGGCATCAACCATCTGCCTGATCTTTTCCAATCCTTTCAGGCCGTCAACCACGGCCACTGAGTAACTCCTCCCGCCAATAGTGACCATGGTCTCGCGGAAGACCCCGGTGTTCCGCAGCTTCTTCAGTGCAGGCCTGTCGGCCTCTTTCTCTCCCTTTCTTGCTGCCAGTGACCGCAGCACCGACTCGGTGATTCCACCGGCAGATTCAGCAAGGAGTGATGCCGAGCTGCGCAGCTCCATGGGCTCGTCTGCGGGCTCGGGATCGATATTCGTAATGTCAATGCCGTAAAGCACAATAAGTCTTGCCAGCTCCCTGACAGTCAACACCGTATCAATATCACTTATCCCCTTCCTTGTCATGCTGTCTCTGCGGGCCTCGAACTTCATTGCCGTACAGGGAGTCACTGACACAGTGTAGACCCGTGATTTCTCATCGGTTACCGGAACAACCGATTTAATTATTGATCCTGATATCTGCTGTGGTGTTTTGAGAGTTGAGAGAAGGGGCAGCAGTTCAGGTGTGAACTGCTCGCAATATTTGACCCAGGCGGGACAGGCCGAGACTATGAGCGGTCTCTTTTCCTCGTGATCCTCCGCTTTGATGACAGCATCAGTAAGTTCGGTTATCAGGATATCAGTTCCTGCTCCGGACAGGAATACTTTATCGAAGCCGGCTTTTCTCAATGCTGCATTGAGCAACCTGTCAAAGTCACGGGTGTACTTTACGCCCAGCTCCTCAGCAAGGGCATAGGGTACCAGCGGTGAATACTGTATCACCCGTGTCACGTCGGTCCTGCTGAGCTGTTCCTGAACCTCGGAGAGGTAATGTTTTTCATGAAGTGCGCCCGTGGGACAAACCAGCACGCACTGACCGCAGTGGATGCAGCTTGAAAAGTTGAAATCGCGGTCCATGGCCGGCCCCACATGGGTGTATCGTCCCCTGCCTATGAAATCTATTGACGTGGCTGTCACCACCTCCTCGCATACCCTGAGGCAGCGGCCACAGAGTATGCATTTGGAGAGTTCGCGCACTATGGCGGGGCTCGACTGGTCACGGCGGGGTTTAATCTTGCTGCCGCGTATGCGCCGTTCTCTCACCTGCATCTCATCAGAGAGGCGCTGGAGCTCACAATCGAGGTTGCGTTCACAATAAAGACAATCATCAGGATGGTTTGAGAGCAGCAGCTCAACAATAGTCTTGCGTGCCCTGATGACCCTCGGGGAGTGGGTTTTTATCTTCATCCACTCCTCCACTGGTGCCGAGCAGGCAGTAACGAGCCTGTCACGTCCCTCCACCTCCACCACGCACATGCGGCAGGCACCCGTAGGAGTGAACTCTGCCATCCGGCAGAGGGTGGGTATTATTATGCCGTTGCGATTGAGGGCTGAAAGGATGGTCTCACCCTTTTCCGCCCTGATGCTCTTGTTGTTTACTTCAATGGTGAACTGCATGGCTTATTTAACTGTAACAGCACTGAACTTGCATACATCATAACAAATACCGCATCCGATGCACTTGTCCTCAACAATGAAGAAAGGCTGGAGCCTGGTGCCGTAGATGGCATTTACCGGGCATTTAGCAGCACAGACGGTACACCCGGTACACTTCTCCACGTCAATGCTGAATGTTCTCAGTCCCCTACACACATTTGCACGGCATCTTCTGTCAAAGATATGCTCCTCAAATTCCTCCCGGTAGTTAGCCAGGGCGCTGATGAAAGGGTTTGGTGCCGTCTGCCCCAGTCCGCATAGCGAAGTGTCCTTCATCACCGCAGCGATTGTCTCAAGCTGCATCACCCCCTTGAACCTCTCGAGAGTGGCGTTGGAGTCCTCACTCAGGGGCTTCCTGACTATGTTTTCAAGTATCTCCAGCATTCGTCCCGTTCCTTCGCGGCAGGGGATGCATTTGCCACAGCTCTCCCTGTGAATGAACGCCATGTAATACCTCACAAAATCAACCAGGCAGGTGGTCTCGTCAATAATGATGAGCCCTCCTGATCCCATGGCTATGCCGTTTTCGCGCAACACGTCGAAATCGACCGGCAGATCAAGGTTCTTCTCCGTTATGAAGGTGCCCGAGGGACCTCCTATCTGCAGTGTTTTAAATGCTTTCCCATCCTTTATGCCATCGGTGATGCCTTCGGCGATTGTTCTGAAGGTGGTGCCCATCTCAACCTCAATGAGGCCCGTGAGCCGTCCCCTGCCGCCCAGGGAAAAGAGCTTGGTGCCCTTGCTTCCTTCGGTGCCCATTCCACGGAACCACTCCGGACCGTGAGACATGATGAGAGGCACATTCATCAGGGTCTCCACGTTGTTGATGACAGTGGGTTTGCCAAAGAGGCCGCTGCTGGTGGGGTATGGGGGTTTGAGCTCGGGCATGCCCCGTTTGCCTTCCAGGCTGGCTATCAGCGCTGTCTCCTCGCCACACACGAATGCTCCTGCTTCCTCACGGATGACTATCTCCAGATTAAAGCCGCTGGAGAGGATATTGTGGCCCGTGATACCATACTCCGCGGCGGCGGCAAGAGCCTTGCGCAGGCGGGCAAGCGGGTGAGGCGATCCCGCCTTGAGATAGATGATGGCACTTGATGCCCCGATAGCATACGCAGCAATGCATATTCCTTCAATAAGCCTGTGCGGGTCGCCTTCAAGGACAGACCTGTCAGCATATGATCCGGGGTCACTCTCCTTTGCGTTGCAGATCAGGTAGCGGTTATCAGATGCCGAGTTGAGGGCATACTTCCATTTAAGTCCGGTGTTGAAGCCTCCGCCGCTGCGCCCGCGCAGGCCGCTGCGCTCAACAATATCACAGACCTCCTCATGCGTGTAATTGCGGATCGTCTTGAGAAAGGCCCTGTAACCTCCCCTGGCAATGTACTCTTCAATGCTCTCCGGATCATAGCATCCGCAGTTGCCCAGCACAACCCTCTTCTGCAGCCTGAAGAAGGGGATCTCATCAATGAAGGGTATATCATGCCAGGCCTCGAAGCCGTAATTGCCTGATTGTCCGACGAGATCCTCCTCAGGCATGTCATTGTGGAAGACCCCGTTGAGAAGAGGTTCTACCTTGTCCTCAGTTATATTCCTGAAGACAAGCTTGTTCTTGCCCGGCAGGTGAACACACATCACCGGCTCGAATGCGGCAGGACCATGACAGCCGGTGAGCACCACCTCACCCCTGATTTCCATTTCTTCAAGGTACTGCGATGTTGCCGCTGCCGCGGCTGTACTGCCTGCAATTATTGCAGCCGATCCCGTAGCCACATAGATGACAGGTGCGGAAGGTTTGTCACGACGTATCTCCGAGAGCCGCTTCTCCGTATCAGCCGGCAGAGTGTCAGAAGCATGGAGCAGTACCTCCCTGATAAGGAATTTCTTCAAATCGGTTTCTGTTTTCTGTTTCATTTCAGATCAGCCAGGGCTTTGAGTTTTGCAATCATCGCCGGAATATCCTCCGGCCGGATATGAGTAAAGTACTTTTCATTCACATAGATGACAGGTCCTTCATTACACCCTCCCTGACACGCCGTCAGTTCATAACTGAACCTGCCATCACGGGTAGTCTGCCCCGGCTCAATGCCCAACGCCTCCTTCACGGCAGTAACCACACCCCCGGAACCATTTATGAAACAAGTCGTTCCATTACATATACGCAGATGGATCCTGCCTTCAGGAATGAACCTGAAACGGTCATAAAAGGTAGCCAGCCCATAAATCTTGGTGGTTGACATATGAAGGAACCTGCCAATGCTAACTATAGCATTCTCAGAGAGATATCCCTCTGCCTCCTGTACGTCCTGAAGGATCGGGATAAGGTTTTCATGACTCCCCTCCCTGTAGCGGGTCAGTATTTCCTCTATCTTGCTCATCTTTAGTTTGATCTGATTATCCGGGCAAATGCAAAGCTACTTCTTTTTGTTGTTATTTCAAAAACAATGTTATTTTATTAACAATTAACGACTGAAATTCTCAGTTCCCTGATGTAAGCGATTAAATTTATTGTACTTTTGAGATAGCATGTAATAAAATATCAGATTCTTGGGACAATCGCACAGCATAGAGATCTGCCTTGGAAGTTCCTGTTTTTCCAGAGGTAACAGGGAGGCGGTTCAGATAATAAAGGAGTACCTCAGGAAGAATCACCTGGATGACAAGGTGGTGCTCCGGGGAGCCCGCTGCATGAATCATTGCAGTGAAGGTCCGGTCATCATTATTAACGGAAATACTTTCTTCAGTACAGGCATTCAGGATATTGAAAAGATACTGGAGAGAGAGCTGGTATGACATGATACACCAACGCATTGATTATGAAGATCCCCGATCAGGTAATATACATTAATGAGGATAAGTGTCGCAACTCTTATTCATGTGTCAGGGCGTGCCCTGTAAATGCAATCGAGGTCAAGCCCGAGAGGGCGCACCCGGTAATCATTGCCGACAGGTGCATAGGGTGCGGGCTCTGTTTTCTTGCCTGTTCACCAGGGGCCATTGAGTTTATGGATTCGAAGGGCCGTGCAAAGGAGATACTGCAATCGGGCCGTCCTGCTGCTGCCCTCATTGCCCCCAGCATAGCATCTGAGTTTGATGATATCACTGACTATCGCAAGTTCGTGGCCATGATACGCAAGTTGGGATTCACCTATGTGCATGAGGTCTCATTCGGAGTTGACCTGGTAGCCTATGCCTACAAAAAGCTCTTCGAGGAGTCGAGCGGCAAATACTACATCACGGCCAACTGTCCATCCATTGTTGAGATGATAGAGAAGTATCATCCTCACCTGGTGCCTAACATGGCCCCGCTGGTTTCGCCGCTTATAGCCACGGCCATGGTCACGCGCGATCTTTATGGAGAGGAGGTGGCCAATGTGTTTATCGGGCCATGTATTGATATCAAAGCTGAAGCTGACCTGTACAGTGACAGGAACCTGGTTGAAGGGGTTCTGACCTTCATTGAGATTCGCCAGCTCTTTGAAGAAAACAACATCCAGGAAAAGACTGTCAAGATGTCTGAGTTTGATCCTCCCTTTGGCAATTGGGGAGCACTCTACCCCTACCCTGCAGGCATACTGCAGGCAGCGGGCATCAAGCGTGACCTGGTCTCAAGCCAGGTGATCACCGCCTCCGGGGCTGAGGATGTGAAGGAGGCAATCAATGATTTTGACCATCACATTGATACAATCAGGCATCACTTTAACCTCTTCTTCTGTCCGGGGTGTATGCTGGGGCCGGGTATGATCAGGCACGATGAGCGCTACCGGCGCCGGTCACTGGTCAAGCAATACGCTGAGAAACGTGTGGAGGTGCTTGACAAGAAACAGTGGCAGAAGGATATGGACCGTTGGTCAAAGCTTGATCTCACCCGCACCTTCAGGGCCAATGACCAGCGTATTCCCGAACCAACGCCTGAAGCGATAGGCGAGGTGCTCAAGATAATTGGCAAGGATAACCGGTCAGAGGAGCTTAACTGCAATGCCTGTGGTTACGGCTCGTGCCGCGAGTTCGCATCAACGGTGGCCAAGGGGCTTGCGGTGCCGGAGATGTGCCACACCTATAACCTGCGAAACAAGCAGGAGTACATTGAAACACTTCGTCAGACCAACAGGAAGCTTTCAGAGACCAAGAAAGCCCTGAAGGACTCGGAGGAGCAGGCCATGCGTGAAAAGGATGCGGCACAGGATGCCTCTGACACCATGAACAGCATGCTCAACAAACTGCCCAACGGGGTGGTCATCGTTGACAATGAGCTGAAGATCCTTCACTCCAATGAACGTTTTCTGGAGATCATAGGTGAGGATGCCAAGGCCATAGCCGAGATCATTCCCGGGCTCAGGGGGGCTGACCTGAAGACTCTGATGCCGTTCAACGTTTACAATATATTCTCTTTCGTGCTGCGCGAAAATGAATCAGTCATCAGCAGGGATGTGCAGCTTGAGGATCATATGTTCAATGTCTCAATCTTCCCCATACGTCAGAACAGGATTGCCGGGGCAGTGATACGTGACCTGTTCTCACCCGAGGTGCAGCGTGAGGAGGTGATCACCAGGGTTTCAGACGTGATAGACAAGAACCTTGATATGGTGCAGAAGATAGGATTCCTACTCGGTGAGGGTGCCTCCGAGACGGAGAAGATGCTCAACTCTATTGTTGAATCATTCCGGCAGAAGAAAAATGAACCGGGAAAATAATCCTTCGGCAGCATTGGAGAAGCAGTTCTTCATAGAGGTGAACAGCCAGCAGCGCAACCACCATGGTGAGCGTATCTGCGGCGATGTCTTCCTGTCAGAGAACGTGCGGGAAGAAAACCGAATCATCACCGTGCTCTCTGACGGCATGGGACACGGAGTAAAAGCCAATATTCTGGCAACGCTCACATCCACCATGGCCCTCAATTTCACGAAGGAACACAAGGAGCCTGACCGCATTGCCGAGATTATCATGAATACCCTCCCGGTCTGTTCGGAGAGGAAGATCAGCTATGCCACCTTCTCCATTGTTGATATTGAGAGCGACGGCCGTGTCAATATACTGGAGTATGACAACCCGCGCTGCATTATCCTCAAGGGCAGCCAGCCCTTTGAGCCGGGATGGAAGGATGTGGTGCTTGACACAGGCAGAAATGCAGGCAAACGTCTTCACAAGTGCACTTTCTACCCCGCCAAGGAGGACCGCATTATCCTTCTTTCCGACGGTGTTGCACAGAGTGGCATGGGATCAGCAGCATGGCCCCTGGGATGGGAACGTGACAATGTACTGCAGTACGCCATGTCACTTGTCGCAGGAGAGTCATCCATCTCTGCCGGATCACTTGCAGCGAAGATTGTCAACATGGCCTATAAATATGACAATTACGAGGCCAAGGATGATATCTCGTGCGCCATTCTTTACTTCCGCGAGCCACGCAAGCTGCTCCTCTGCTCAGGTCCGCCCTATGATGAGGAAAAGGATAAGGAGCTTGCCTCCATGGTTACGGACTACAACGGCAAGGTAATTCTCTGCGGCGGAACCACCGCTGATATTGTGGCACGAGAGCTGAACCGCAAAATAGTTGATGAGCTTATATTTGAGGATAACGACCTGCCCCCTGAAAGCTTCATGGAGGGAATAGACCTGGTCACCGAAGGTATACTTACACTGCAGAAGGTAAGTGAGCTGCTGAAGAGCTACAAAAGCAGCGTCAAGCTCGGTAAGGGTCCGGCTGACAAGATTGTCAGGATGATCATGGAGAGTGACGAAATCAACTTTGTGGTGGGCACACGGATCAATGTGGCACACCAGGACCCCAGCCTGCCGGTTGATCTTGAGATACGACGGACAGTGGTGAAGCGCATAGCGCGCCTGCTGGAGGATAAGTGGCTTAAACAGGTAAGTATTGATTATATTTGAAAATAAAGTCCTGCGGTCAGGCAGTCATGCAGCCCTCTGTTATAACGGTTTGATTCTTTGACTGCCAGACTGCCAGACCGCAGGACCGCAGGACTTTCAATCTTTCCGACCTTCAGACTTTTGTGCCTCCCTGAAGAGGAATGACATCACCTCCGGCAATGAAAGGTTGCGGGGACTTCTCCTGAATGCCCTGACACCCTCTATCTCATCATGGTCGGTCAGTTCTCCCAGCCTCTCCACCTCTGCATAGAACAACCTGCCATATTGCTTCCCCTTTCCGGCATCAACAGAGTAGTATGATACCGGTTCCATGATGAAATCGATTGCCCCTGTCTCCTCAATGAGTTCCCTTACTGCTGCCTCCACACTGCTCTCCCCCTCATCAGGATGACCTGCAGGCATCTCCCAGCCACCCCTTCTGCGGTGCCTGACAAAGAGCCAGCCTCTGTTGTAGCGAGCAGCTATCACAACATACGAAAGCCTTCCTTTGAAATACTCTCCAGGTATCAACTCAACCCTGACCATGGTGCAAAAGTAACCCAAAAACAGAAGTGGGTATATTATTGTTTATGAAATGTTACTTTTACTCAAAAGCCGGACAATGCTTTTCTATCTTACATTACTGTTTGCAGATCTGTTCCTGTGGTTCATTCTACTGAGGGAGCTGAAGGAGAGGGGTAAAATCCTCCGGTTGTCAATACTGGCAGTCAAGGCGGTAGTCTCGGCCATTTTCATATTTCTTTTCTTCAGAATCACACTCTATAACGGTGAGTTTGCCGATCCTGCCAATGCTTTCAAACAGATACAGATGGGGACACTGGCCCTGCTGCTTGCGGCAGCATCATCAGCCTGCCTGATTATTACGGTCATAATAAGGCTGACGTCAGCGGCCCTGAGAAGGAAATACAAGGGGACGGGATTAGCCAACAGCATCGTCTTCCTTCTGTTTGTTCTCCTGATTGCAGACGGTTATGTCCGGCAGAGGCTGGATATACGCACAATAAGGGAGGAAGTGACCGTCGAGGGCCTCGATCCGGCACTTGACGGACTGAAGATTGCCCTTATCTCCGACCTGCACATCTCCTCATGGCACGGAAGCTACGGGAGACTTGATCGGGCAATGACAGCAATCACCGGGGAGGAGCCTGATCTCCTTGTCAACACAGGCGATTTCATCACCTTTGGCTGGCAGGAGTTCGGCAGCAGCGATACCATCCTGAGAAAAGCCCGTGCCGCTGCCGGTGCTTTTGCAGTTGAAGGAAACCATGACGATGGAACCTATTACCCTGAGTATGATGAGGAGTACGGCAGGATCTGCAGGGCGATGGTAAAGCAGAGAACTGAAGCATCGGGATACATGCTGCTACGAGACACTGCACTTATCCTAAGGCACCGGGGAGCGGATATTGCTGTGGCTGGCGTCATCACCCGTGGTCACCGGCTGGATATGAGCTATGGAAATTTTGAGCAGGTACTGGCCCCACTGCCTGATTCAATACTTACAATACTGTTGCTGCATGATCCGGCAGGGTGGCTCATGTCATCCGTCTCCGGCCGTATACCACACCTGACGCTCTCAGGCCATACACACGGTTTCCAGGCCGGGTTGCCCGGCACGGGATGGTCGCCTTCCGCACTGGTACAGGAGAGATGGAAAGGGCTTCATGAATTCAGGGGAAGACACCTGTACGTCACAACAGGTCTTGGAACCATAGGTATGGCCATGCGAATCTTCATGCCACCGGAGATAGTATTTATTACGCTTCGAATCCCTTGACCATGAAAATGTTGCACGTAAAAGTAAATAATGGACGTTGACGGGTACAACCGATTAACCATTTCCTTACCTTTGCCGTTTTCACAATACTTTTTACGCGAATGAAACTGAAATATCTGATCGTATCAGCCGTTTTGCTGACGGCGCTACCCGCATATTCCCAGAAGAAAGCCCTCAGTGTCATCACTCTGAAGGATTCCGAGATTCACATGCAATACCTGTCATCTGACAACCTGGAAGGCAGGCGGACGGGCAGTGAGGGCAACAACGCTGCTGCTGAATATATCAGGGCTGAAGCTCTCAGGCTCGGCGTGAAGCCTCTCCCCGGCCAGGATGACCTTTTCCAGCCCCTTGAATATCTGCGGATAACCACCGTTCCCGGGGAATCGCTCATCACCCTCAGTGATACAAACTCCACTTTTATCCATTCTGAGGATCTCATGCCCCTCATGCCACCTTCTGACACCGTCAACCTTGACGGTGAGGTGGTCTTTGCGGGGTATGGTTACATGAACAGCAAGGAAAAGTACAACGATTTTGCCGGAGTCAGCGTTAAGGACCGCATAGTGATTGTAATGACAAGGGTGCCGGAGGTAAAGGGAAATGGTATGCCCGAGGCCGGTTCAGGCATCAGTGAGATGACCGAGGTGCGCAAGCTTCCCATGATAATGCTGCAGCAGGCAAAAGCAGTCCTTTTTGTGGCTGACCCCGCCCTCGGCAAAGAGATCTCAGCTGACCTGATGTCAATGGGATCATCATACCAGTTGGTACCACTCTTCAGGAAACAGATACTCACCTTTTCCATCAACGCCTATGCCATCACCACGGAGATGGCCGACAGGATGCTGGGCCAGTCAGGACTGACTCTCAGAGAGTTGCAGGACAGCATTGCGTCCAGCCACCAGCCGGCATCATTTATAGTACCCAATCTTAAGGCACAGGTAAGCATCAATGTATCGAAAGATACCGTTACAAGCAACAACATCATCGGTTACATCGAAGGCTCTGATCCGGAATTAAGTAAGGAAGCTGTGATGTTCACCGCCCATTATGATCATGTGGGAGTTGATGCGGCCGGTAACATCTATAACGGTGCCAATGACAATGCCTCGGGCAGCGTTGGTCTGCTCAACATCGCGGCAGCCTTTGCCGCCCTTGAAAGGAAACCGGCAAGAAGTGCAATTTTCTTCTGGACCACCGGCGAGGAGGAGGGTCTCCACGGCTCCTCCTTCTATACCGAGAATCCACTCTTCCCCCTTGAAAAAACCGTAGCCGACATCAACTTTGACATGATAGGAAGGTCACGGCGCGACACCGACGTGGGCGCATCACTCACCGGAGAGATAGATATCACCGGCCCCGACACCATCAAGATCATAAACGGTACCGACTGCCCGGTACTGGTGTCATATGCCACTGACGCATGCCGCGAGTCAGGCGTTTATCCCATCAATGAAGGCAAGGGAACCCACTTCTCGGGATCAGACCACTACCCATTCTACAGGAAGAAAATACCTGTGCTTTTCTTCTTTACCGGACTGCACAAGGACTACCACAAGCCAACCGATGATTTTGAATTCATTGATTTCGACAAGCTGGTGAATGTATCCAGAGCAGGATTCCTTACCGGTTACAGGGTGGCCTCAGATACTGATTTCCTTTCAAAAGATACTGATTAAGGAGCAGGGAGGTCAGCCCCCACCGCCATCATGAGTAAAAGAACTGTCTCACTATCATCAGGTGATGTTGAAGTTGACATAATCAGGTCATCACGGAGGACAGTGGCTTTATATGTCGGGCCGGGTGGCACATTGCTGATCAGGGCTCCATGGCTTGTGCCGGTAAAGACGCTGCTGCAGTTCGCAGAAAAAAAGGCGGGGTGGATTGAACGTCAACGGGACAGGCTGAAGCAGGTTACGCCTCCGGGCTCACCGATGACCGTCACAGATGGCAGCATGGTGCCGTTCATGGGCAAGCTGCTGGAGGTGAGGATTATCAGAGGACCGGTGCGTATGATAAGGCATGATGACACCAGCCTCCTGCTGACCTTACCGGATGATGCCGGTACTGATGAGTCCGTCAGCATGATGGAGGTCTGGTACCTGCGGGAAGCCAAAAGATACCTTCCTGCCAGAACAATGGAGCTTGCCATGCAGCACTCCGGGCTGGTCCCTCTGCCCGGCAAGGTGAGTGTCCGTAAAATGAAGCGACGGTGGGGCACATGCCACTCCAATGGCAATATAATGCTTAACAGGGAACTGATGAAGAAGACTCCGGATCTGACGGACTACGTCATTGTACATGAACTGTGCCACCTGGTGCATCATAACCACGGCAGGGAGTATTATGAGCTGCTGGAAAAGATTGTGCCGGATTTCCGGGAAAAGAGGAGAAGGTTGCTGCAATAATAAGGTCTGAGGGTCTGGCCGCCCTTGGCGGCTGTCCTGTCGGAGCGCAGCGGAGATCCCGACGGGAAGGTTTGGACGGACCTGCCCTTCGTGAAAACAAAATCCCAAAATCACTATGCAATATTTGTATAGACCGCCAGAATGTCATCATCATCCTCGAGGCGGTCGATAAGCTTCTCAACATCAGCCATCTGCTCCTCGGAGAGGGTTACCGGATTAAGCGGAATGCGTTTCAGTGAGGCTCTTTGCACCTCAATGCCCTTATCCTCGAGAGCCCTGGACAGAGAGCCAAAGCTCGGGAAGTCGGCATAAACATACCACATGTCATCATACTCCTCAAGAGATTCCAGCCCGGCCTCTATCAGATCCAGCTCCAGCTCATCACCTGACATGTCTGCCGGAGGATCGAACTCGAACACTGCCTTTCGTGAGAACATGAATTCGAGAGAGCCTGTAGGGACCACCGTCCCTCCATTCTTGCTGAAGGATGCCCTCACATTGGCAATGGTGCGGGTATTGTTATCGGTGGCAGCCTCCGCCATCACCAGCACGCCGTGAGGTCCCTTCCCCTCATATGTAATCTCGGCGTAGTCTGCCGTATCTTTTCCCGCTGCACGATCGATGGCAGCCCTGATATTATCCTTGGGCATGTTCTGCGCCTTGGCGTTCATGATGGCCGTGCGGAGACGCGCATTCATCTCCGGGTCAGTGCCCCCTTCCCTGGCAGCCATCGTGATTGCCCTGGCAAGCTTGGGAAAGAGTTTTGACATCCTGTCCCATCTGGCCTCCTTGGAGGCTCTGCGATATTCAAATGCACGTCCCATATATTAAACAATTACAGGTTTGGATAAATGTGCGGCAAAAATACAATTTGGGCCGGAAATTGTTATTCGCGTCAGCAAAAAAACTATCTGTCAGGCAAAGAAGAGGTAAGCGATGAAGATTGCCGCTATGCTGCCCACGATATCGGCCGTCAGTCCGCATATCACCGCGTACCGTGAATTTTTAATCCCTACAGAGCCAAAATAGACTGCCAGGACATAGAATACCGTATCGGTTGAACCCTGCAGGCAGCATGCCAGTCGTCCCACAAAGGAATCTGCCCCGTGGGTTGTCATTACATCAATCATCATACCCCGTGAGCCGCTCCCGCTGAGTGGTTTCATGAGAGCCGTGGGCAGTGCTTCGGTGAATGAAGTGTCAAGTCCCATCCAGGCCACCATGGCAGTAATCCCATCGACCAGCAGGTCCATAGCACCCGAGGCTCTGAATACTCCGATGGCAACCAGTATAGCCACCAGGTAGGGAATAATTGTGATTGCGGTCTTGAATCCGTCTTTCGCGCCCTCAATAAAGGTCTCATAGACGTTAACCTTCTTCACCATTGCCATCACTATGAATGAGATGATTATGCTGAAGAGGATGAAGTTTGCAGCAAAGGTGGAGATAGTATTTATCTGATCCTGGGGCAGGGTACTGAAATACCAGACTATGCCTGCGATAATGGCGGTAAGCCCTCCAAGGTATGCCAGCACCACGCGGTTAAGGAGGTTGATCTTCTGAGCTATTGCCACGCTGATGAGCCCGGCGAGGGTGGCAATAAACGTTGATATGAGAATAGGTATGAATACGTCGGCAGGATTGGCAGCCCCCAACTGTGCCCGATAGACCATTATTGTCACCGGTATGAGGCAGAGCCCCGAGGCATTAAGCACCAAAAACATAATCATTGGATCAGAAGCCACCTCCTTGTCAGGGTTATGTTCCTGCAGCTCCTTCATAGCCTTCAGCCCCATAGGTGTGGCAGCATTGTCCAGACCCAGCATATTGGCCGCCACGTTAAGCATCATGGAGCCGTTGGCAGGACTTTCGGACGGCAGCTTCGGAAAGAGCTTCCTGAAGAAAGGCCCGATGGCACGAGAGAGCAGTCTCACAGCGCCGCCCTTTTCTCCCACGCGCATCAGACCCATCCAGAGGGTAAGCACGCCTGTCAGGCCGAGAGATATCTCAAAGCCGGTCTTCGCACTTGAAAAGGTAGAATCAACTATCCGGTTGAATATCTCCGTGTCACCATTGAAAATCAGTTGCGCAAGGGCGAAGAGAAACCCAATCAGAAAAAATGCAATCCAGATATAATTCAGAGCCATCCGGTAAATTCTCAGATCCTAAAAATAGGGATTTTTTTGTTCAGCCGCAGGGCGAAGGAAGATATCAGAGCTCATCCACCTCAATTATTTCGAAAGGGACCTGGAGGATGGTCTTAAAATCCCTTCCTGCATCACGCATATTCTCATCACCCTTCTCACAATACCACCTGATAAGCACATCCCGGTCAGCCAGACTGATCCGTTCAAACCTCTTGAAAAGGGCATGTATCCTGTTTGATGAACTGGTATTGAAAAACTCGAACCTGACGCTCAGAACCGTCCTCTCGGCCGGCCTGGCACCATATTTCTCAACATAGTGCAGCAACGGCGTATAAAAACTGTTTGAGTTCTCGGGTACGGATTTGCCCCTTATCTCAAACAGACCAAGTTCAGGATCAAACGATACTGACGGTGTCCTGGATGTTTGCTTGATCTCTATCTTTTCCATATGTATGAATACACAGCAAAGTATAAATGTATGGATTTCCTCCAATATAGGCAAACTCGCAGTGAGATGTTGAAAAGTTACCGGGAAATTAACACTGCTTTATGCTACATTTGAAGACAACAGCTATTCATCATCAATCATTTACATTAAATGATCAGACAGACCATGTGGATTAAACACCTATTAATCAGCATAATATATTTTCTCTGCCTGGTTCCGATACTCCTGGCGGAAGAGGTGAATATTACCGGGACAGTCACTGACGGAGGTGGCGTGCCGGTTATGAATGCGCAAGTCTCTTTCTTTCTGAATACCAAGGAGTTCAGAGCCATATCCGGCACTGACGGCCGATATTCATTGAAGGTGACCGGTTACTACAGTGATGTAGCAGGGGAATTCAGTGCAGGCACTCCCTACCCCAATCCCTTTGACAACGGTGTGAACATTCCATTTATTATCAACACGCCTGGTGACGTAATGCTTACCATATACAACCTTGCCGGCGTGAAGATGCGCATCATGGTCTTTCCCGATGTGGCTCCCGGAAGTTACAATGCCATCTGGGATGGCTGCGGGCAGAACAATTCCCCCCTTAATGCCGGTATGTACATCTACGCGCTCACCTTTAAGGGCAGATCCTATAGCGGGAGGCTGGTTAAGTCATCCACCAGCGGGTCGCTCTCCTCCGGCAGCGGGCTGGAGCCGGTGATGCTGCCTCCTGACGAACCCCTGCCTGCGCCATCGCTTCGTTTCCCGGTGACAGCCGAGGTAACAGCGGAGGGTTACTACCCCGTAAGACTGACCGATATCACCATTGCGCGCGACACAGTCATTGACTTCGCCCTTACCCGGAAACATTCCATGCCCTTCACAGTATCCGGCAACTACATTGCCCGCTACATTGATGGTGAATACAAGCCGATGGTACTCAAAGGAATCAACCTCGGATCGTCGCCTCCGGGATACTTCCCCGGCGAGATAGCCTATGCAATTAAGCCTGCCACTTATGAGAGATGGATCAGGCGGATAGCGGAAGCGGGATTCAATACGATAAGGGTTTACACACTCCATCCGCCTGTCTTCTATGAGAAGCTGGCCGAGTACAATCAGCGTCATCCAGAAAGGCCCCTGCTGCTTTTCCAGGGGATATGGCTGGAGGAGATAGAAGATGGCGCTGACCCATGGTGCTATGATCTCATCAACAGACGCCAGGCATTCACTGATGAGATCACTGAGGTCATCAACTGCATCAACGGTAATGCTGATATTGCATTCAGGTATGGCAAATCATACGGCATATACAGGACAGACGTTACTCAATGGACAGCAGGATACATAATAGGGCGAGAGGTGGCACCGCAGGAGATAGACTCCACCAACAAATTCCATCCGGGCACCTCATCCTATTCAGGCACGCGTTTCAGCATCAGCGGAGGCAGCGCATCCGAAGCCTTCATCACCGAGATGCTTGACCGGGTGGTTGTCATTGAAGAGTCAGCATATGAGGTCAGCAGGCCTGTCAGCTTCTCCAGCTGGCCTACGCTTGATCCGCTGGAACATCCGACAGAGATATACACTGACGAGGATGTAGCCTCCTTTGATATAACCAAAATAAGCCGCAACGGTGGTCCGGGATTGTTTGCCAGTTACCATGCCTATCCATACTATCCGAATTTTATCAGCCAGGAACCTTCTTACCTTGGGTACAGTGACAGCCAGGGGCCAAACAGCTACCTCGGCTACCTTACAGCCATGAAGAGCCATTACTCATCGATGCCTCTGGTTATAGCCGAATTTGGTGTGCCCTCAAGCTGGGGCAGCGCCCACCAGTCGTACAGCTCAATGCACCACGGTGGCTACTCCGAGATCCAGCAGGGTGAGAAGAACATGAGGATGATGGATAACATGCTTGATGCCGGCTGTGCTGGCGGATTCATGTTCGCATGGATGGATGAGTGGTTCAAGCGCACATGGATCGTCCTTTACCAGGAGGCCTACGGGATCGGTTCCGGTGAAGCAACCATCCCAACACGCCAGCTGTGGCACAATGAGACATCGCCGGAACAGTGCTTCGGCCTGCTTGCTTTTGATCAGAAGGATACTCCCTCATTCGTGCCTTACGATCTGGACCAGTCCGAAGGACCGGTAAGCTCGGTCACCGCCACACATGACGAAGGATTCCTCTATCTGGAGATAAACACTGAATCCGATCTCACTCCTGCCGATGAGTTCATGGTCGCGTTTGATACCTATCTGGCCGGAACAGGCGAATCAACCCTCCCCGGTGGAGCCACGGTAAACAACAGGGCCGAGTTCCTGCTCACATTCACCCTGGATGATGATACGGCGCTCCATCATGTGACACAGGCTTATGACATGAATGCTCTTACCGTGCGGTTCAACCTCACGGACCCGGTGGTGCAGATGTTCAGGAGCACCATAACCGATGGAGATCCGTGGAAGGTGATGAGATGGACAAATGACGGATTTGAGCTGACCTGGCAGGATATCGGGAAGGTACCCCTTGAGCACTCTTCCGCCTTCACAGAGGGTAACAGGGCGGCAGTGGCCTGGGACGGGAAGAAGATAAACATCAGGCTGCCCTGGACCATGCTCCATTTCTATGATCCCACTCAGATGACGGTCAACGACGGGGCGATCTCATATGACGGTGGCTATAACTTTGAGATAATCACAGGTGAATCTGACGGCATTGCTGTTTCTGTCTGGCATAACGGGACCGTTACAAACACAACCAACAGGTACAGATGGCCGAAGTGGCTCATTGTTCCGCCCACCAAGGAACGGGAGAAGGCTTCGCTCCATATCATCGAAGAAGGTTTATCCGCCATACCTGATTTTACGGATTAAAGAGGACTGAAGATTTACGATTGCCGAGTTAAGCGAAAATCGGAAATCAGAAATTAAAAATCTATCAGGCTTTCTTCTTCTCATGGAACCCGCTTCTCTCCGCCTTGCCCCATCCTTTCTTGCCACGGAGCGACTCAAGGTTACCCCTGACGGCAAAATAGGTATGCACCGGGTAGAAGAAAGGCTCAAGCATTGTTGTGCCGATGAGCCTCAGCACATCACGTTTCCTGCGGTATTTATGGAATGTTATCTCCTCAAAGAGGACAGCCCAGGTTGTAAGGCTGACAGCGAAGCTGTAGACAAAAAGGAACAGAAGCAGGAAGAAAGGCAGGTTGAGGGCGCCTGTTATGGCAAGATAGATAGTATAGATTATACCGAGGAATGCTATCAGGGGTGCTGCCCATTCAAACAAGAGCCAGTATGGGTAGCCCAGCATTCCCAGTTTTCCGTAGCGGGCGTTAAGCATCATCTTGCGGTGTGACCAGAGTGATTCTATGAGGCCACGGGTCCATCTTGTTCTCTGCTTGCGCATTGATTTGAGGTCAGAGGGCACCTCCGTCCAGCAGAGCGGATCAGGTATATAAGTAACCTCATAGTTCTCCTTGTGTTCGGCCATGTAGCGCCTCATTCTCAGCACCAGTTCCATGTCCTCTCCCACAGTCTTGACATTATATCCGCCGGCTTTTATAACCGTCTCGCGGTCAAACATGCCCATGGCACCCGAGATAAGCATCAGCCCGTCCAGATGGCTCCAGGCCATGCGTCCCAGCAGGAAGGCACGGGTGTAGTCAAGCACCTGCAACCTTGGGAGGAACTTTTTCGGCAGATTGATCTGGCGAATATGGCCGCGCTCAATATCGCATGAATTAACAATGCGAATAACCCCGCCTGTTCCAATTACCCTCTTCTCCTTCTCCTCAAGGAAGGGCTTGACCAGCTTGAGAATTGAATCAGGTTCAATGATTGAGTCGGCATCAATAGTCACTATCAGGTTACTGCGGCTGATGTTGATACCTGCATTGAGAGAGTCAGCTTTGCCACCGTTATTCTTGTCAATGACGGTAAGCCGGTTGTATGCCGGGTCCTTGGAACGGTAAACGCCTCTTATCCTCTCGCAGGGGATGCGGTAATCAAAGTAATAGTTTACCCTGACAAGCTCATAGGCATTCCTGATCTTCTCAAAAGTGTCATCCGTTGAGCCATCATTGACAATGATAACTTCAAAGTTGTTGTAGTAGAGAGAGAGCAGGGTACGGACGTTATCTATTATGGTCTTCCCCTCGTTGAATGCAGGGGCAATAATTGTGATACGCGGACTCAGTGGCGAGAGGACGAGTGAGTTGTAGTTGACATAGCTGTTCTTGCGCAGGTACTTTCTCAGCGCAAGGGCCGAGTATATGCCTAGCAGCAGGTATGTCCCGAAGAGGACGAGGGTCAGGTAGAATATCAGATGTGCAAAGATAAATCCCATGGTATTCAGTATATCCTGCGGTCAAGCACATGCCTGACTATAATGTTATAATTCTTATACTCCGATTTCATCACCTTGACAAGAGCCTGTACACCTGTCTCACCCAGGTTTTCAATGGCTTTCACTGACTCTATCTGGAGCTGCACGTCATCCTCCTTGTCAAGCACCAGCTTGAGAAAGCCGAGCATCGATGCATCCGGCATCTTGCCCATTGACCTGACAATCTCGAGGCAGTTGTTGTACTCCTGGTACTTGTACATGCGTTTCATGGTATCCAGGGTGCTTCTCATGTCCATGTCACCAGCCACCTCCACGGCCAGCTGGCTTACACGCTGATCGCGATGAAGCAATACCTTTTTAATCTCCGACTCAGCCTCTTTCTGTTTGAACTCCCTTATCATCCTCAGGGCGAACATCACCACGGTCGGATTTTCTGAAGAAAGCCACCTCTGAAATTCAGGCACAGGCAGATCATGCTGGATTATAAGATCATGCAGTGTGATCTGCTCCCACAAAGAGAATGGTCTCTTAAGGTGCGACAGGAATTCAAAGTGATCATGGTCGCTCAGGCGTACCAGTGCAATCTGGGCCTCCATCCTCAGGATCTCATTCCTGGAGTTCAGGCATCTGTAGATATCATCATTACCTTCCCTGATACCCATGAAGGCCAGCTCACGGAATCCCTTTATCTTCTTGTGCCACCGCCTGCTGCGGGCCCTGGCCAGTGAGTCATTGTCAAGTCCCAGTTCATTATAGAGCCTGGTGAGCTTTTCTCTCGAGTCACCCTTCAGGTTTACGCTGACGTCTATCATCTGGTCAATAAGCACCTGCCTGCGATAGTCACTTGAGGCAATCTTTTTGAACGACTCAGGACTGCTGTTGCCGAAGAGGTAATCAATTATCAGCGTCTGGTACTGTTCAAGCAGATACTGCCGCAGCCTGGCCTCCCTCTCCATCCTTCTCCTGTTAAGGAGGATGACAAGCAGCAGTATAAGCATCGTAGCCAGCGAGGCAATAATAGCAATTATAAGTGCATTTACCAGGGCAACCGATTTGCCGAAATAGTTGTACCGGGAGAGCCACGGACTGTCGCCCTTCAGGAGAAAGATATTCCTGAACCTTTCCCACCTTGTAGGCTCTCTTCCGTAAGTGATCTCAGTATCACCGTCAGATGCAACTGGTTCTTCCCCGGTGGCTGATTCATTCATGCCTTCTGTAACAGGCACTGTTTCGTTCGCCTGCCTGTCAGCAGATGATGGTATTGTATCCTGCACTGCCGTAACCTCAACCTGATATTGTGGTGTCAGTGCAGTCTCCGGCTGACCGGGTTCAGATGCTTCAGTCTCCTCTGCTGATACGGGTCTCTCTGTGTGATCAGCGGGGAATGATACCGGGACAAAGAGGCAGGCAGACTGATCTCTCAATGAGCTGTTTATAAATACCTTGAACAATCCATCCTCTTCCACCAGGTCAAGTGAGAGTCCGGTCATCTCTTCCACTCTTTTCCGGAGGGCTTCAGCATTGACATGCCTGCTGAAAGCGCCCATCTGGATGGCATATTCGCCGCCGGCCAGCGAGACCAGTCCGTCTACCGTCAGCTCGGCAGGAAAGGTTGACATGGCTGGCTGGGCTTTGTTGGTTTTATTCAGGGGTACTGAATCAGGTCCATTGTCACTGATACTTCCTGACAAAGACAGAGATGCACTCCCGACGGCAATGGTCAGTAATATGGTCAGGATGGCTTTCATTCTGCTTTACCTATACCCATAATTAATCCAATATTGCCCTCAAACCTGTTACGATATGACGAGGGGTCATATTTCTCATAGGAATATCCGGCTCCGATCCTGAATGACCAGCGGGAGTTTATCTGGTTGAAGTATGTGAGTCTGACGCTCGAGGCCTTCTGGCGCTCCAGGTCCGTGATAATATCATAGGGTTCGTCAGGGGCCGTTCCCGTACCAAGGGTCAGCTGAAGGTAATCAGTGATATCGAAATACCTCCTTGCCGTAATGAAGAACGATGTTGTGACACCGATATCCTTGAAATGGAAATACCCCCTTGCTGAGAACCAGTAGTTGCCCAGGTATTTTTCCACCGAGGCTGTTCCCAGGAAAATATGCTCCTCAAAATAATAATAGTTGATGCCTGCTGACAATGCCCAGCCGGGAGGGAGTGACTGCCACAGCTCGAAGGCTGCCCTGTGCCGGGGAAACCATGAACCGGGACTGTAGGCATAGGCCAGGTAGGCATAGTTATGGCTGCCGAACTCTGGCCATGCTTCCATGGCAAACTGAACATCATTGTCGGCCAGTGGGGAGGGCTCTCCTATATTAATATGTCCATAGTTGACCATTGCCACCGCGGTGCCCCAGCCAAAGCGGTGTCCCGCACCCAGGCTGAAGACCTGCCAGAGACGTTCGTAAGGCTCGTTGAATGTGTCAAACATGTATCCGGCCCTTATATCGGCAGGAAGTGTGAACTGCTGTGAACGGTCACGCATCCATCTCCTGATATCAGTCACTGCCTCCAGGGCATCGCTGTTTCCGGGATCAGTCATCAGCAGGGTGTCTATTACTGCTGCCCCTTCCTCATAACGACCCTGCCATGCAATGATTCTTCCGAGAAGTACCCTGGCATCTCCGTAGTCCGGGAACTGGTCTACCAGCAGGCGGGCAGCAGGTTCTGCCTCACCATACCTGCCTTCGAAAGCCAGAGTGCGTATCCTCGCATACTCCTCCTCCGGATTGGTAATGGTCTGGGCAGACAGCAGGCCCGTGGTCATGAACATCATGACCAGTGAAATTATTATGGCTCTATATTTCCAGTGCCCCATATTATCATATAACTGCTACGGCCGCCCTGATCTTAGTGAGAAGATCATCCGGATCAAAGGGTTTGGTCAGATAACCGCTCACCTTCATCTCGGCAGCCTGACGCTGCATCTGAGGATCACTGAAGGCAGAGACGATGAGAACAGGTGTCTGCCTTTTCAGCTCGGTGCGCAGAAATCTTATTACCTCCAGTCCGCTGTGGTACGGCATGTGAATATCTATTATTGCAAGGTCAAAATCAGTTTTCCTGAGCGCTTCAATAGCCTTGTTCCCATCACATACCGTTACAGGATCATATCCCTCACGATCAAGCACTACAGACATAGCTCTTGAAGCCAGCTGGTTATCTTCACAAATAAGTATCTTCATCTTCTGAACAATTCTTTCCGCCCGTTCTAATAACGCTATAATCTGACCTTTATTAGATCAGAACGTCAAAAATGACGCTTTTGTATGACGCTCTCCAAAAATGCAGTTTTAATTTTGACTTCCGTACAAAAACTGATGATCATCTGCCTTCAGTGCATGACAAACAGATCATAGTTCCTTAATCCTGATGTTTCTGAATTTTACTACAGATCCATGACCCAGGAACCCGATATATCCTTTGCTGTTCTTCAGTCCCGGGTGATCTTTCCCGTCAATGGTTCCGTTCAGGGCAGCGTCTGCGATGTCACCGTTGACAATAACAGTCCCGTTAAGCACAACCTTCACCTTCGTCCCCTTTACGGTCACCTCCTGGTAGTTCCACTCTCCCACGGGACGGAGGAATCCCCTGCGTGCAGGAATGACACCATATACTGAGCCGTGATACTGGTATGGCGCCAGTTCGGCATAGACAGAAGCCGTATTGTCAAGTATCTGCAGCTCCATGCCCACGTATGCGGCATCACCCTCTGTGGGGGTCCTTATCCCCAGGCCGTTGTTGGCCCCGGGAGTAAGCTGGAACTCAAAGCGGAAGATAAAGTCAGCATACTCTCTCTCAGTATAGAGGTTACCACCGCTGTCATTGCCCGGTTTGATAACAATCATTCCATCTTCGGCCGTATATGACACTTTGTTGCCAATCCATCCGTCGAGGTTTCTGCCGTTGAAAAGTGAGGTGAAGCCCTCCTCCTTCTCCTTCTCCGTCAGGCTGTATTCCGGGCTCTTGATTTCCCTTATCCAGATATCCCTGAAGGCAAGGTCAGTACCGTGAGCCTGCAACTCAACCGGGCCGGTGGGGAAGATAGGGATGCTCCTGTCCCAGTAGTTTTCCATAATGACATTGTCAACAGTCAGTTCGCCGTTAAGCCAGACTGACACTCTCTCACCGGTCATGATGATACGGAAGGTATTCCATTCACCGATGGGATTATCTGCCACGGTAAGGGGCACGGAGGGATTTTTCTGATTGTTATAGAGTCCTCCAGATCCCACCTCTGCTCCGTCATCGGTGCGCGAGGTGTCCCATATCTGTACCTGCGGGGTTCCACGGAGATAGATTCCGCTGTCACCATCCCTTGTAATGCGCCAGTCAACATACATCTCAAAATCACCATACTCTTTTACACTGCAGAGATTATCACCCCGTCCGCTGAACCATATCATCCCATCCCTGACGCTCCAGTTCTCAAGCATCCTGATATTGGCTTCCTTCTGCCTGGCGGCCAGCTCCCCGGGCTTCATCTTAGCCCTGGTGAGAGGGTTTCCTGCCAGTCCCTGCCAACCTTCAAGGTCCTTTCCGTTGAACATCGGTTCGAACAATTCATCAGCAGGGAGATTCATTGATTCAATTGCCTCTGATGCTGCCCTGCTGACATCTTCGGAAGGATCAGAGAGATAGGGCATGATAAAGAAGTGTGCCTGTCGGATGCCCAGTGAGGCCGCAAGGGCCAGCATTCCCGATCTGGCGTCCGGAGCAGCGGCATAACGGGATATATCCTTTATCATCAGGAGCTTGTGCTCCGGTGTCACCGGTGCAGCCGCCACCATTCTCATATAGGCATCAAATGCCGGCATGCCAAATGTTTTATTTCCCGATGCCGCTATCTCCATCAGCACTCCGGCTGCCGAGTGATCTTTCCAGTGCGCCAGTGCATCAAAGCATATATCACGTGTGGCGGCATCTCCGTTATCGAAATCATGTGCAACCTTTTTGAGGGCCTCATCTCCTCCTGTTACTGCCAGCATAGGTATCAGCTTTGCCTTCTCTGCGCCCTTGTCCAGGGCTTGAAGAATAAGGTACGATCTGCGTTCAGGGTCATCGTGACGCATAGCTGCACCAAGGAGTGCCTGCTGCAGCTGGGTTACTTCAGCCCTGTCAGTTGCAGTACCAAGCAGTTTAATGATTGCCGGTTGGTCATTCCATGAACCCAGTGAAGAAAGAGAGGTGAGGGCTGCTGCCCTTATTGCCAGGTCATCCGAGGTGGTATAAGGAAGCACTGTTTTAAAATAATGTGTATCACCTGACCATGCCAGAAGTCTGATCAGGGTAACCGTAGCCTGGCCTGATGACTCCGGCAGCCTGTCAGCCACCATCCTGATGCTAGTGCTGTCAAGGATTGTTGTCAGGGCACTGGCAGCCGCACGGTGGCCCTCCTCACTGTCATACTTCACTATCCATGAAAGGAGCGGCTCTACGGCTTTACGACCCTGCAGTCTGGCCAGGGCAGTGAGGGCCGAGGATGACACCTCGCGGGAAGGATCATCCAGAGCCTTCATCATCAGCGGAACAGCCAGCTCATCACCCCGCTCGCCAAGCATGAAAAGTATGTCTGCCTTCGCTTCGGGAGCGACCTTTCCATATCTGTTGATCCATTTTTTTGTAGCATCGCTTCCCTTAATTGCTGATGCCAGGCGCAGTGCGCCCACCCTTATAGCCACATCCGTATCACCGGCAGCCTGAAGGAGCATGCCAAGAGCATCACTACCCTTCACCTCCGCGATAACGCTCATTGCTGCCAGCCGCTGGCTGGAAGCCTCAGGTGCCTGGCTGACGTCCATGACCAGGCTGGCTATGCGTTCCATCTTTTTCACCTCTCCTGCGAGTCCAATGTTGCGGGCATATAGGAGCAGGGCACGTACAGCATCGGTCTGGTCCCTGCGATATGATGCTGCAGCGGCAGCCCCGGTGAGGATCTCTGCAGCCCCGGGTGCCCCCGTGGAAGCAAGGGCATACAGGGCAGCTGATTTTTCGGCTGTGTTGCCCTTATTATACCACAAGAGGTAAGGCTCAACTGTTGTTCCCGGAAATGTCTCTGCCAGAGAAATCATGATCTGAGCAGCGCACGGGCACTCATCGGCCCTGAGAGCAGAGGTAAGGGCTTCTGCGGCGGAGGCAGTTCCAACAGACTGAAGGGCAATGACGGCATCATCACACATTTCGGGAGAGGTAGTCCATTCCTTCAGTGCCTCTGCAGCGGCTTCGGAGCCAATCAGGTTAAGCTGTCGCATAAAGAATGACCTCACCTCCCTGTCAATGGCAGATTGCATATACTTTATGCACTGCTTCTCCCATGCGCCTCTGCGTGAATCGTCGGAGCCGGCAGAGAGATGAGCGGTCAGGGTGGCGACGGCATATCGGGCGCTGAGATCGTCACCGGTACCGGCAGGGACCACCTTCTGACAGATCATGTCTCTGCCCTCTTCTCCAAGCAGGTACATATCCTCCATTAACCGGGAGGCCAGCTCCTGGTTGTCAGCCGGCATGCGTGCGAGCAGGTCAGCTACCTTCGTGCTGAGGGTCCTGACATCCTGGGCTCCCGTAACTGCACTGATAAGCAACAGCATTGCTGCTGCAAAAAGAGTTTTGATTCTGTTCATGATATCTTTTTCTTGTGTTTTACATATGCCATTCACCTCTCATGGGCTGCTCTATTAATGCATTGGCTGCATCATCACCTGTAAAGAGCTGTTTCACGGGGTCAAATTTAAGGTTCCTGCCCAGCCGCAGAGCCACCACACCCATATTCACAATGGTACACGATCTGTGTCCGTTCTGCTCGTTGAGGGCGAAGGGGCGACGTGTCTTCACCGATTCGGTGAAACGGGTGATCTGAGGCTCAGGGTCGGGAAGATCCCTTACCAGCTCCTGGAGATTGGGTATGTCTGAGACAAAGCCCTTATATATCCTCCCGAGAGGTCCTTCGATATAAGCAGCATCACTGTCACGGTTTTCGCCATCAAGAATGATCTGGCACCCGTCCTCATAGGTATATGTGATCCTTCGCCATGAGCCCACGGCATCATAGTGCTGCTGCGGAGCGTCAATCTCCACGGAGACGGGGCTGGTGTCATCCTTTCCCAGCAGGTACTGAACAGGATCAATATAGTGTTGCCCCATATCTCCCAATCCTCCCCCGTCATAGTCCCAGTATCCCCTGAAGTTCTCGTGTACGCGCATCTTATTGTAAGGCTTGAACGGTGCAGGTCCCAGCCACATATCATAATCAAGTTCAGCCGGTACCGGTTCGGGAACGAGATCGGTCCGTCCGCTCCAGTAGAACTTCCAGTCATATCCGGTGATTCCGCTGATGGTTACCTTCAGGGGCCATCCCAGCACCCCGCTGCTGACAACCTTTTTAAGAGGCATGACGGTAGTACCCAGGCCGTAGAACTGGCCTGTAAACCGGAACCAGGTGTTGAGCCTGAATATCCTGCCGTTGGCCCTGACGGCCTCCACCAGTCTCTTGCCCTCACCAATGGTACGAGTCATTGGTTTCTCGCACCATATGTCCTTGCCGGCCTCAGCAGCCATCCGCGCAATGATCCCGTGCCAGTGAGGCGGAGTGGCTATGTGTACAATGTCTATGTCAGGCCTGCTGATGAGTTCGCGGAAATCATGATATCCAACCACTCCTTTCCCGGCTTTATCAAGCGCTCTTTTCAGGTGCCTTGAATCAACATCACAGACAGCCAGAAGGCGGGTATTCTCATAATTGAAATGGCCAAGTCCCATTCCTCCCACTCCAACAATTCCCTTTGTGAGCTTGTCGCTGGGAGCAAGATAACCGCTGCCGCCAAGCACGTGCCTGGGAACAATGGTGATGGCGGTACCGGCCACTGCTCCCCTCCTTATAAATTCTCTTCTCTTTATTGGATTCAATGACATAATTTTATGTTTTAGTCTTCAGGAACGCTATACTCTTTTCTCAGAGCAGCAAGTTTCTTTCTGAGTTTCTGCTCCACCCGGTCATATGCCGGATCATCTATCAAGTTATTCATCTCATGCGGATCAGAGGTGATGTCATACAGTTCCCACTGGTCAATGTCATTATAGAAATGAATCAGCTTGTACCTGTCAGTACGAATTCCATAATGTCTTCTTACTGCATGTTCGGCCGGGTACTCATAATAGTGATAATAAAGTGCATCACGCCATTTTTTGGGTTTTTCTCCCCTGAGCAGCGGTACAAGTGAGACACCCTGCATCTCTTCAGGAGGCTTCACCCCTGCCAGTTCCAGGAATGTTGGAGCGTAATCAATATTCTGTACCATTTCGGTTATATCTCCATGGGCAGAGAGCGACTCCGGCAGCCGCATCATCAAGGGAGTACGGAAAGATTCTTCGTACATGAAGCGCTTGTCAAACCAGCCATGCTCACCCAGGTAGAAGCCCTGGTCAGAGGTGTAGACCACGAGGGTATTTTCAAGCAGGCCGGACTGCTCAAGGTAATCAAGCAGCCTGCCCGTATTGCGGTCAACAGACTCGATGGTCCTGAGGTAGTCAGTGAGGTACCTGTTCAGCTTGAATAGTGCCAGCTCATCACCCTGAGGCGGATTTGTCCTGTAGGCTTCACTGATGCTGTCATACTCCTTCAGCCATGCCTCGCGTTGCTCCGGGGTCATGCGACGGTTGAGGTACCACAGATAGTCCTGCTCTGTTTTGGTCAGGGAGTCGCCCTGAGCGCTGGTGATCTTGAGGTCATAGGACATGCGCATATCCTTTATGACGCTCATCTCCTGGAGACCGGCGGCGGCTCTGCCCTCATATGTGTCAAAGAAGTTATCCGGGACGGGGAATTCTGTGCCGTCAAAGAGATCGAGGTCACAGGTTTCAGGCATCCAGTTGCGATGGGGAGCCTTGTGGTGCACCATCAGGCAGAAAGGCTTTGTGGTATCACGTTGCTCCAGCCACCCGATGGCCTTATCGGTTATGATTGTGGTGGCGTATCCCGTCTGCCTGTAAGTGCGATCCATCTCAACAAAGTCAGGGTTATAATAGCTGCCCTGACCGGGAACGATACTCCAGTAGTCAAAGCCTGTTGGTTCACTCTTGAGGTGCCATTTGCCGATGAGAGCGGTCTGGTATCCTGCCTCACGGAGCAGCTTGGGGAAGGTCACCTGGGAGCTGTCAAACCGGGCACGGTTGTCCCTGTGGCCGTTGGCATGGCTGTGCTTGCCGGTGAGCAGCGCCGCCCTGCTGGGAGCACATATGGAGTTGCATACAAAACTGTTGCGGAATATGATCCCCTCGTCCGCAATGCGGTCGAGATTCGGGGTTTTATTTATCTGGCTTCCATAGGCGCTGACAGCCTGGTAGGCATGATCATCCGTCATGATGTAGACGATGTTCAGTTTCTGTGGTTCCGGCTCAGGTCCTGAGCAACCCAGGATCATGAGGGGCAGCAGAATTGCGGAGAGTCCTTTCACTTTTTTCATGTTACAGTTTTCTTTTCCGGTTGCAGGCAGATGAATTATTATGCCGGGGATGCCCGGCGGCTATTATATAGTCACAATCCTTTTCCTGATTATGATCCATGCCACTACAAGCAGGTATATTGCACAGAGCAGAAGCACTCCCATTCCCGGCACTACCCCCATGGAATCACTTACCAGTCCCATCAGCGGAGGGATGAGAGCCCCGCCGGAGATAGCCATCATCATCAGACCTGATATCTCATTGCTCCTCTCAGGGTATTTCTGAACAGTGAGTGAGAAGACCAGGGGGAAGATGTTTGCCACACCGAGGCCGATCAGGAAGACGAGGATCCATGCGGCAGCCTTTGATGCCGGGATGATCATGATAAGCAATATTGTGAGTATTGAGAGTACAGCGCTGTATAGCAATCCTTTTGTTGAAGCAAGCTTCGTCAGTATCAGTGCGCCCAGGAAAGTGCCAAGCATACGCCCGAAGAAGTAGACACTGCGGCCCGACTGTGCACTAACCTCCTCAAACCCGAATCTGGTTGTAAGGTATTTACCGGAGAAATAGTTGAATCCCACATCAATACCAACTACCAGGAAGATTGAGAGAACCATCATCAGTATGTACGAGTTGCCCAGAAGTTTGAAGGCGGAGGCCATAGAAGCCCTGCTGCCGGTGGATGCTGTCTCCTCTATCTTGACCGAGCCGAGCCAGAGCACGCTGAGGAATGAGATGATTCCGTATACGAGGAAGAGTATCTTCCAGTCGCCGAACCGGCTGGCAAACAGTGCCGCCAGGGGTGCTGCCAGCATTGAGCCAATGGCTTTGATGAACTGTGAGAAACTGAGGAAGCTGGACGCTCTTTTACCGGGTACCACATCAACCAGCAGCGGGTTGGCGGAGACCTGGACAATTGTGTTTCCTATTCCCAGCAGGGCGAAACCAATAATGACAGTCACGAAGTTGTAGAAGAGATAAGGGATAAAAAGACCTGTTCCCGTGATGATCATGCCGGCGTTGAGCATGCGCTTCTTCCCGAGACGGGCCTGCAGGATCCCTACAGGTACGGAGAGGATGAAGAACCATACGAAGGCAGCAAAGGGTATCAGACCCAGGATGAAATCGCTCAGTCCCAGATCACCTGCCACACGGTCCTTGCCGATACCCACCAGGTCAACGAAGCTCATCACGAAGAATGAGAGGAGTACCGGAACCACCAGCCTCATCTCAATTTTTTTCTCATTCATAGTCTTTTGGTTAATCAGTCTTACATCAATGCAAGAGCCGGCTGCACCGCCTTCCAGAAGTCCTCATTAAGGAGATAGGCGCTTCCCAGCAGGGCCGCATCTTCCTTCAGTCCGGAGATGGCTGTCACCGTTTGGCATCCCTCTTTACGCATAGCCTCTTCCATTGACTTACCGAAGAGGTTATACGCATTGGAGATGTTCCCTCCCATAATGAGAGTTTCGGCTCCAAATCGTTTCAGCCATGGAACCAGGAAGGCCCCGAGATTGTTGCCAAACTCCTTAAAGATATCAAGCACCCGGGTATCCTCCGAAGCCATCATGGCCACCTCCCTCACACCCTCCGCCTCATTGCCCGTCACTTCACGGTAACGCGCAGTGAACCATCGCGTTGAAAAGTAGTCATCAGCTATTCCGGTTCCATAAGGCAGATGATAGACACAACCCATTCCAGGTACCCTGTCACCCTCCACCACCGGGATGTGGTTTTCAAGGAAAGCTGATCCAAAGCCGGTACCCAGAGTTATGGCCATCATCCTTTCATATCCTGCAGCCTTGCCTGCCCAGGCCTCACCCACAGCGAAGGAGCTGGCGTCATTCATGAACCGCACCCTGCAGTCACATGGAAGCCCCAGTCTGGAGCTGATGGCCTTGCCAACATTGATACCATATAGTTTTTCGTATTTCGGAACACCTTTAATAAGGCAGATGCCCCTGACATAGTCAAATGGTCCCGGCATGGCAAAGCCTATCCCGCGCAGATTGAAGATCTGCATTCCTCTGAGAACCTTTTTAAGTGTATTGGTCCAGACTGACAGGATCTCATCTGCTTCAGCCTTGTTGTCCACAGGGCTTTCGGCTCGTGAGCCGCTTATTATGCGGTGTTTTTCCATATCAACGGCTACGGCTGTAATATGGCTTCCGCCAATGTCCACGCCAATGGCGATGTTCTGAAATGGGGAATTCATTGATGGTCTGTTCAGGATCCGGTTTTAAGGCTTTGAAAGTATCCATTTTTAACCAATAGTGCAAAGCAGTCAATCATATTATTCCGAAAAAATAGGAGCAGTCTGAGAAATGTTATAAATTCGTGTTCATAACATCTGTTCCCCTGAACGTTCATAATCAAATCCTGTTATGCCAAAAGCAACTAAAGAAGATGCGCTTCTGTACCACAGTCGCGGCCGTAAGGGCAAGATAGAAGTCATTCCTACAAAGCCCTACTGTACCCAGTTTGATCTCAGCCTGGCATATACACCCGGCGTGGCCCATCCGTGCCTTGAGATTGAAAAGAACCCCGGGGATGCTTACATGTATACCGCAAAGGGCAATCTTGTAGCAGTTATCTCCAACGGTACTGCTGTTCTTGGTCTGGGTGATATCGGGTCGCTGGCCGGCAAGCCGGTGATGGAGGGCAAGGGACTGCTTTTTAAAGTCTTTGCTGATGTGGATGTATTTGATATTGAGATTGATGAGAAGGATCCGGAGAAGCTGATAGAAATATGTGCAAAGATAGCACCCACCTTCGGAGGAATCAATCTGGAAGACATAAAGGCGCCGGAGTGCTTTGAGGTGGAGACAAGGCTCAAACAGATGCTTGATATACCGGTGTTCCATGATGATCAGCACGGCACTGCCATCATCTCGGCAGCCGGACTGCTCAATGCTGTGGAGATCAGCGGCAAGAACCTTGCAGAATTGAAGGTTGTGGTATGCGGGGCAGGGGCTGCTGCCAACTCCTGCACAAGGCTGTATGTTGCCCTCGGGGTTAAGAAGGAGAATGTCATCATGGTTGACAGCAAGGGGGTGATAAACAGTAAAAGGACCGATCTCAATAAATACAAGAAAGAGTGGGTTACCGAAAGGGATATCAGCACCCTTGCTGAAGCTGTTGAAGGCGCCGATCTCTTTCTCGGACTTTCGGTTGCCAACATGCTGACGAAGGAGATGCTCAGCACCATGGCCCCTGATCCTATTGTCTTTGCGATGGCCAATCCCAACCCGGAGATCAGTTTTGAGGATGCCATGTCAACCCGTGACGATTTGATCTTCGCCACAGGCAGGTCAGACTATCCCAACCAGATAAACAACGTATTGGGATTTCCCTTCATTTTCAGGGGAGCGCTGGATGTGCGGGCACGTAATATCAATGAGGAGATGAAGCTTGCCGCCACCAGGGCGCTGGCTGCCCTTACAAGGGAGAAAGTACCAGCTTCGGTACTGAAGGCCTACTCGTTAGAGAGCCTTGAGTTCGGACGCGAATACATCATCCCCAAGCCTCTTGATCCCCGGCTGATCTCATGGGTTGCTCCGGCGGTAGCCCGGGCAGCAGTAGAGACGGGGGTAGCCAGGTCAGTGATTGAGGATTGGGATGCCTATGCGGCGTCGCTTGACAAACGCACATCAGAGCATATCAAACGGATATCGGAGATATGCTGTCTCTGAGACAGAAACCGGAAGAGGCCGGATGACATTGGTCACCGGCCCCTTCACTTACCCTCCTGTTAAACAACCAGCCCGCTGTGCCAAACTCTAAAACGCACAGCTTTATCATTACCGTTTCACCGCCAGTTTCGTCTCGTACAATGTAAGAATGAGCGACGAGATCTGCTCCAGGGTGAAGCTGCTCCTGTTCAATGTAACATCAAAGAGATAATCAATGCTCTGAGGCTTCTTGTCAAGAAAGTCAACAATCAGCTTATGCCTTTTTTCATCAGTCTGCAGGGTATACTGCTCTGCTTTTTCAATGACCATCCCCTTCTTCTTCATTACATTCTGTACCCTCCAGTAGACAGGCGCTACCAGGCGTACATGCAGGGCATTTGCCATATCACGGGTTATTGCCACGCCTCCCCTTCCGATAATCACAACATAACCATCACGGGCAATGGAGAGAACAACCTCCTTAATGGCCTTCTTTACAGAGCTGTCAGTAACAAATGTACCTGAGAAGGCCATGATCATCTGTGATATATCCGTCATACCCAGACCCTGGTAGTAGGTCTCAACGCGGTTGGTATCTGTTCTGAGCTCATGGGCAGCATGATATATAATATCCTTATCCACCCATTTCCACCTGTTAGTATTGTATCTCAGGTTCATCTGCGCAACCAGTTCAGCAGCAACCTCCCTGCCATCGCAACCTGTCAGACGTGATATAGTTATCACCGGGCCTGTACTGTCAACGGGCCTGCCAAGCATTTCAGCCCTGTAGCGGGTGTCAAAATAATCAAATATCTTTTTCACATCCAAGGCTTTAGCTACTACCGAACATCAACTATGCCACCACGCCGGCAGCAGTTGTTAAATCTCTCATAATATACTAAATTCAAAGAGCAAAAGCAACTAATTATGGCAAAAAAAGTGCGCCGTATTCCTCACGGATACGGCGGCTCTCATCATATGGTTATTTCCGTCAGAAACTCTTATGCTCGGTACGTCTGATGATCTCGTTCTGCAGATCTTCACCCAGGTCATTGAAATAATCGCTGTAACCCGCAACGCGCACAATCAGGTCGCGGTACAGTTCAGGGTGTTTCTGTGCTTCACGGAGGGTATCGGCGCTGACTACATTGAACTGCATATGGTGACCGTCAAGGCTGAAGTAACTCCTTATCAGTGCAGTAAGTTTCTGATAGCTTCCCTCATCCTCAAAAAATTCAGGAGAGAACTTCTGGTTAAGCAAAGTGCCTCCTGTTCTTAGATGATCTATTCTGGAGGCAGACTTAATGACTGCTGTCGGACCCTGCCTGTCCACACCCTGGAAGGGAGAGATACCCTCTGAGAGGGGTACCCATGCCTTGCGGCCATCGGGGGTTGCTCCGGTGACATTGCCAAAGTAAACATGTGATGTGGTCGGGAGCATATTTATGCGGTGAATCCCTCCTCTGGGAGTGGCCCGGCCATTCACTGCATCATAGAAAAACTCGAAGACAGCTGTAGCCTGAGCATCAGCATAATCATCGTCATTTCCGTACTTGGGAGTGTGATAGATCATGTCATACTGCATCTCCTCATGCCCTTCGAAATTATCCCTGAGGGCTGAAAGCATCTCATTCCAGGTAAACCTTTTCCTGTCATAGATATTGAACCTGATGGATGTAAGGATATCAGTGATACTTCCGAGGCCCACCCCCTGTATGTAGGTTGTGTTGTACCTGGCGCCGCCGGCGTTATAGTCCCTGCCGTTGGCAATGCAGTCTTCAAGGAGAAGGGAAAGGTACGGAACGGGAAGATGGATGGCAAAGGTCTTTTCTATTACATTGTTTCCCTGCACCTTGATATCGGCAAAGAATCTGATCTGCTGCCTGAATGCCTGCATGAACTCTTCAAAGGTGTCAAATGAAGATGGTTCGCCCGTCTGTGGTCCCACCTGCACACCTGTTCGGTGATCGAAGCCGTTGTTGAGGGTTACCTCGAGTATTTTGACGAGGTTAAAGTATCCTGTCAGCCAGTAGCACTCGGTACCGAAGGCGCCTGTCTCAACGCATCCGGAAGCGCCGCCATTGCGGGCATCAACTATGTTCTTACCCTGTCTCAGCAACTCCTGGATGATTGCTTCTGTATTGAAGACTGAGGGCTGTCCGAAACCGGTACGGATGATATCCAGGGCTTTGTGCACAAATGAGTCAGGGCTCTTGCGGCTCACCTGCACCATTGAGCTGGGCTGAAGGATCCTCATCTCCCGGATGACGTCAAGTAGGATATAGGTCATGGGATTGACCGCATCTGTACCATCAGGCTTCACTCCTCCCAGGTTGATCAGGCAGAAGTCAGTGTAGGTATTGCTCTCCTGTGCCGTGATCCCCATCTTTGGGGGTGACGGATGGTTATTGAATTTTACCCAGAAGCATCCGAGCAGTTCATATGCTTCCTCAGGGGTGAGGATACCTTCATTGATGCTCTTATGGTAAACGGGCCACAGGTGCTGGTCAAGGCGTCCGGGATTGAATGAGTCCCATGGATTTAGTTCGGTCACTACCCCCAGATGTATGAACCAGTAGTGTTGAAGCATCTCATGGAAGGTCTCAGGCGCGTGGGCGGGCACGCGACGGCATACAGCAGACATCCTGGCGAGCTCCTCCCTCCTGCCGGCATCCTTCTCCTCGCCGGCCATCTGTTCAAGCCTGTCAGCATGTCTGCCGGCATACATGATAATGGCATCACAGGCAACGTCCATGGCCCTGAGTTCCTCATTGCGCTCATAGGCCTGGAGATCATTGCGGAAATCGAGTGCTACCACAGCAGCGGCTATCTCCTCTTTGAGATCCAGAAACCCTGTATGGAACATCTTGTATCCCAGCACAGTATGTCCCGGCGCCCTCTGTTCCTGGAACTCGGTGAAAATCCCCGCCCTGTATGCCGCCAGCCATTCAGGAGTCATGCGCTCCATGATGCGGTCACGGTTACTGCGTCCCGTCCAGAAGGGTATGATCTCCTCGGTGTAAATCCTCTTTACCTCATCACTCACTCTGAAGAAGACCTTTTCCCGCGTGTTCAGGATATCAAGATCCTGAATTGAATGAAGGCTTATCTCAGGGTAAGTGGGGGTAGCCTTGGGTGCCGGTCCTCTCTCTCCCACTATCAGTTCGCCTGCATTGATGCATATTTCCTTGTTCCTGAGCAGGTACTCAAAGGCACGTGCTCTGAGCATAGGAGCTGAGAGGCCCTGTGCTTCGGTGCCTGAGTAGAACCTGGTTATCAGCTGTGCCCTCTCCGCGGTGATTGTCTCAATGGCGTTAAGGCTCTGTTCCCTGAGCCTCATTACTCTTTCTGTCATTTTCATATAACTGTCTCCTTCTTCTTTGCTTTTTTTGTCATCCGCCCTTCTTTACATGTATTCCAAGCGGTTTGAAAATATCAATGTATTCGTCGAGATGACCATTTGACACCTGACTGACAGAAGTCATCCTGTCATCGATCCCGAAGCGACGATACTTCGAACTGCCGGTCTTGTGATAAGGCAGCAGGTTTATCTCTTTGATATGGCCATTATTACGATTGCCGATGAAATCCCTCAGACTCTCCATGTATATGGTATCGGCTGTCACCCCGGGAATGACCGGAACACGTATCATCACATCCTTCTTTTCTGTCAGAAGCATGTCAAGGTTTGATATGATCAGTTCATTGCTTACTCCGGTATACTTCCTGTGCAGCTCCGGATCAGTATGTTTGATATCATAAAGAAACAGGTCTGTGACAGGTATGACAGACTGCAATACCTCCCTCCTGGCATAGCCTGAAGTATCAATTGTAGTATGGAAACCTGACTTTTTGAGAAGAGACAGTGCTTCACGGAGAAATACCGGTTGCATCAGTGGTTCACCTCCGGAAAATGAAACACCTCCTCCCGAATGTTCCATGAAGACCCTGTCAGCCTCCGCCCTGGCAACAATCTCCTCCGGTGTATACTCTCGTCCTACCTGCTCCTCTGATCTGAATTCTCTCTTACCAATCCTGTCAATCTTTTCCACCATTCTTATGCCCGGTGCCTTACCTTCCGGGTTATGACACCACCAGCAGTCGAGCGGACAACCCTTCATGAAGAATGTGATCCTGATACCGGGACCGTCATGAATTGCATATCTTTTTATACTGAATATCAAGCCTTTCATAGTAACTGAATGATTTGCAGGGAAACAGATAAGGGGAAGCAGGGCTTCGCACGCCCTGGACGAAAGGCTAGCTGGCATAGAACATTAGGCAATGATAGAGCCTTCTTCCGAGGCGATTCATCATAAACCTGTGTTTCAGACTGTTCATAAACCTGATTTGGTACGCAAAGGTAAATAATAATCCCGAAAAAGCCAAATCCGGCACATCCGCACGGATCCCTTACAACATTTAGTTTCTATATCTGATTGTCTTAATGATCATTACAGAAAAAATAAATAGCTTAACATAAGATTAACACAAAGCAGATGCAACAGAAGTGGTGGTTAGCGGTCTTTATATCGGAAAGAAGATGGAAAAGGACAGTTCCGCTTTTTCACAGGACAGTTTAGGTTTTAAACATAAACGGGTTAGTCATGAAAAGAATTATTCTTGGTTTGTTGCTCTTTGCAGCAGTATCAGCACTCTCTTTCGGCAAGGTGATCATCAGGGGAAATTCCAACACTCCATTTGGCACGTATACGATAGAGGTCTCCGACAAGCCGGTGGTAGTTGCCGGTGAGGAGCTTAAATGCTATCTCATTAACTATGAAAACTCCCCTTTGCAGGTCAGGGTACTTATTGACAAGGAGAAGAAATGCAAAAATTACGTGGTTGTGTCCGATGACCTTTCAGTCATGTACACATGCAACGGAAAATTCATGGGTGTAAACATGCTGGGCGAGAAGTACAGCAAAGCAGGGTTGGGTACATCCACTGAAAAGCTTGACAGGTATGATTATTTCCATCAGAAGGTAATCACACAGGGTAATCCTGCAGAATTTGATGCAATGATGCTTATTGCGTCATTCTATCCTGAGCTCATTAAATAACTCCGGGAGTAAGATTTTTTTTCTTTCCTTAATCAGGCCGTCCGGCCTGTATACGATCAGGTTTAGGTTGAATTGAAGATACCCCGTCCGGGTATCTTCTTTCTTTTTGATCCGGCAGAAGCTGCCTGATATCTTCTTTTCCGCATCATGGACCGGTCTGCCGGGCTACCTTATTATTATTGATTTTTGTCACACGCCGGTAAAAGTAACGAGTTATCTTTGATGCTTTGATCCGCCTCCTTTTCGGGGAGACCGGTATTAATCAACAGATCATGAAACAAAAGATAAGATTCAGTCTCCTTTACCGTGACATGTGGCAATCGTCCGGCAAGTATCAGCCACGAGTTGATCAGCTGACAACCGTAGCTCCGTATATTGTTGAGATGGGTTGTTTTGACCGTATTGAAACAAATGGCGGTGCCTTTGAGCAGGTACAGCTGCTCTACGGTGAGAATCCCAACACCGCTGTGAGGGAATGGGTTAAACCATTCAACCGTGCGGGGATACAGACCCACATGCTTGAGAGGGCTCTCAACGGAATAAGGATGTATCCGGTGCCGGCAGATGTCAGGAGACTGATGTATAAGGTCAAGAAAGCGCAGGGTGTTGATATTGCCCGTTCCTTCTGCGGGCTGAATGATCACCGCAACCTTGAGCTTTCAATAAAGTACGCCCGTGAAGCCGGCATGATATCACAGGCTGCCCTCTCCATAACCCACTCTCCCGTGCATACGGTTGATTACTACATGACTGTTGTGGATCATCTTGTGGAATACGGAGCTGATGAGATATGCCTCAAGGACATGGCGGGAGTCGGCCGGCCTGCCTCACTGGGTGAACTTGTCAAAAGGATTAAGAAAAAATATCCCGGTATCCTGGTGCAGTATCACGGTCACAGCGGCCCGGGGATGTCAGTTGCGTCCATGCTTGAGGTTGCACGTGCCGGAGCTGATTATATAGACGTGGCCATGGAACCTTTGAGCTGGGGAATGGTCCACCCTGACGTGATAGCTGTACAGGCAGTGATGAAGGATGCCGGTTTTGATGTTCCGGAGATAAACATGGATGCCTACATGAAGGTAAGGTCACTAACACAGGAATTCATTGATGATTTCCTGGGCTACTTTATTGACCCGCGCAACAGGCAGATGACCTCGCTGCTGATAGGATCAGGGCTTCCGGGAGGAATGATGGGCAGCATGATGGCTGACCTCAAGGGCGTCCACCAGGGTATCAATGCCGCACTTAAAGCAAAGAAAAAACCGGAGATGACTGAAGATGAACTGGTTGTCTGGCTTTTCAGGGAGGTGGAGCATATCTGGCCAATGATGGGATATCCCCCGCTTGTTACACCTTTCAGCCAGTATGTCAAGAACGTTGCACTGATGAATATTGTTTCACTGGTTAACGGCAGGGAACGGTTCGCAATGATTGACCCCAACACCTGGGACATGCTTCTGGGGCGTGCAGGAAAGCTGCCCGGGCCACTGGCGCCGGAACTGGTTGAGCTTGCTGCAAAAGAGGGTAAAGAGTTCTATGAAGGCAACCCGCAGGACAACTACCCTGATGCCCTCGACGGATACCGTCAAGAGATGAAAGAGAATGGATGGCCACATGGACCTGACGAAGAGGAGCTCTTTGAACTGGCAATGCATGACAGGCAATACCGTGACTATAAGTCAGGCACAGCGAGGAAGAGATTCCTGAAGGAGATAGAAGAGAGACAGGCAGAACTATCCAAAACAGGGCCGGTAAAGGTCCCTCCCAGGAAACTGCTGAATGCGCCGGAGAGCGGCATAGCGTTCCTTTATTCGGGAACTACAGGAACCTACTGGCCTGACGAGGAACTGCTCAACGTAGGAGAGACGGTGAAGAAAGGAGAGATTCTGATGTATATCATGATAGGAAAAACCATCAGGGAGGTTCTGTCAGACCGGGAAGGCGTCATTAAAAATATTCTCGTAAAGAGCGGTGACAAGATCAGCAAAGGTGATCCGCTAGTTGAGTTCAGCTAGGAGCTCGCCCCTGTTCATGCTGTAAAACAACCTAATTGCCTTATGAATCATTGTATTTTAGGGTATTAATCTATATTTTAGCCAGCCAAACCCAAACAATTAACCGTTATGAAGAAATTTTTTGTCATGTTATTGATCGTATCACTCGGAGCAGTATCCTGCAAACAGGAGAAATGCGAAAATCCATTTTACTGTGATTGGGACACACCCTTTGAAGTGCCCCCGTTTGATCAGATTAAATTCGAACATTTCAAACCGGCATACCTGAAGGGCATGGAGGAACAGATGGCCGAGGTCAATGCCATAATAAATAATCCGAAAGAACCAACCTTTGACAACACTGTCAGGGCAATGCAGTTCACAGGTAAACTGCTGACGAAGGTCCAGCGCGCCATGGGTCCGCTTAGCGGAGCTAACACAAATGACTCGATACAGGCACTGCAGAGAGAGATGTCTCCCCTTTTCTCAAAGCACAGGGATGATATAGCACTCAATGAAAAACTGTTTGAAAGGGTAAAATCAGTTTATGAAAACCGCGACAAGTTTGAGCTCACTCCGGAAGAGAGCATGCTTCTGGAAGATGAGTATCTCGGTTTCATCAGGAGTGGTATCGGACTCTCACCCGAAGACAAGGAGAAGTTGCGCAAGGTCAACACTGAGCTCTCCCTGCTGGGTGTGAAATTCGGTGAGAACCTGCTGGCTGAAACAAATGGCTTCACACTGATAATTGAAAATGAAGAGGATCTTTCAGGGCTTCCTGAAGGTCTCAGGGCACAGGCTGCCGAGGCCGCAAAGGCGAAGGATATGGAAGGCAAGTGGCTCTTCACCCTGCATAACCCCAGCTACATTCCCTTCATGACCTACGCTGACAACAGGGACCTGAGGGAGAAGATGTTCAGGGGATATTCAATGCGAGGCAACAACGGCAATGCCAATGACAACAACCAGATCCTTGCTGACATCATCAGGCTTCGCGTTGAAAAGGCAAGACTCCTTGGTTACGAGAGTCATGCCGATTATGTGCTTGAACGCAATATGGCCAAGGAGCCTGAAACAGTGCTCAATTTTCTGGCACAGATATGGGAAGCAGCCCTTCCGGTGGCAAAGGCCGAAGCTGCTGCCCAGCAGGAGCTGATTGACAGGGAAGGCGGTAAATTCAGGCTCGAGCCATGGGACTGGTTCTACTACACCGAGAAGATACGGAAGGAAAAGTATGATCTCAGTGACGAGGAGACAAAACCCTATTTCTCTGCCAAAAACGTCACTGACGGCATGTTCTATGTTGCAAACAGACTTTACGGGCTGGAATTCAGTGAACGGAATGATATTCCCCTGTACCATCCTGATGTAAAGACGTTTGAGGTGATGCGTGACAACAACCATGTTGGCATCCTGATGATTGACTACCACCCGAGGGCTTCAAAGCGTGGCGGAGCATGGTGCAGCGCCATGAGGCCCCAGCAGCTTGACGAGAAGGGTAAATTCGTAAACCCGCTGGTAAGCATGGTGACCAACTTCACTCCCCCTTCAGGTGACACACCTTCACTGCTGACTCCTGACGAGGCCAGCACCCTCTTCCATGAGTTCGGGCATGCCCTGCACAGCCTCCTTTCAAATACCGAATATACCAGCGGCACTTCACGCGATTTTGTGGAGCTCCCATCACAGATTATGGAACACTGGGTATTCGAGCCGGAAGTGCTGAAGGTTTATGCAAAACATTACCAGACCGGTGAGGTGATCCCTGACGCGCTCATTGAAAAGATCGAAAAATCTGGTAAGTTCAACCAGGGATTCACTACCATAGAGTACCTGGCGGCCTCATCGCTTGACATGGAATATCACTCACTTACCGAACCGGTTGAGCTCAATATTGGTGATTTTGAGAAGAAGGCCATGGAAAAGTATGGCCTTATAAAGGAGATCATTCCCCGCTACAGGTCCACATACTTCAACCACATCATTGGCGGATATTCGGCAGGGTACTACAGCTATATATGGTGTGAGCAGCTCGATGCAGATGCATTCAAGGCCTTCAAGGAGACCGGAGACATCTTCAACCCTGAGGTTGCCGCCCGTTTTGAGAAGGAGATCCTTGCCCGCAAGGGGTCAAAGGATGAACTTGATATGTGGGTCGCCTTCAGGGGCCGCGAGCCGGGGATTGAGGCACTGCTTGAAAACCGGGGTTTTATTAACAAGTAAAAACATGTTTACCGGGATGGGTGTACCGTGGAGATTCTTTCTCTCCCTTGCCTCTCTCTTGCTGATATCATGCAGTAATGCAGACGTCCCTTCCAGGGTTGAGAAGGGCGTGCTTGACCTGAGGCATCAGGAGCAGGGAGATGATTTCTCCGTCAGGATGAACGGAGAATGGGAATTCTGGTTCGGCACATTCATCTATGGCTCCCCCGGTGAGATCACTGACACCCTGGTACCTGACTGTTACGGCAGGGTGCCCGGATACTGGAGCGAATACACCGTTGCCGGTGAACCTCTGCCACAGTTCGGGTATGGCACATACAGGACACTGATACTGCTGCCCTCAGGCTACCGTGACCGGATGGGGTTTGACATGCCGGTATTCGACACCTCCTACGAGATAAGCGTCAACGGAGTCACCATGGCAAGGAACGGAACACCTGCAAGGAGCAGGGCAGAGTCTGTCGCCTCGTATGAACCCCTCTTCTTCAGCTACGTACCAAAAAGTGATACTCTGGAGATACTCATAAGAGTCTCCAACTACGAGCACCGCCGAGGCGGATTCTGGATGCCTATGAAAACAGGATCATTTAAAACCATCCAGACCAATTTCACAAACCAATGGTTCATCTCCATAGCGGTCTCCGGCATGCTCTTTGCCTCCTTCCTCTTCTTCCTTATCTTTTATCTTCTTGACCGCAGAGACAGGAAACTGCTTATGTTCTCATTGCTGGTGCTCTGCCTGGCACTTCGTCCCTTTCTCTCAGCCCCCTACCTCATCACTCTTATTGATATCAGGCACTGGCACCTCATCATCAGGGGAGAATACCTCATACTGTTCTTCATGATCACTTCCGGTGCGTGGCTGGCATACCTGATCTATCCAACCCGTTGGTTCAGGAGATTTGCATTAGCTATTGACGTTGTCTTCCTTTTCGGTATCGCAGCCGTCATACTCCTTCCCATATATCATTTCTCCTATTCGGTCTGGATAATACAGGCATCAGCCGTGATAGTGCTGTTGTATGCCATCATTATGAGCATCAGGGGCGTTGCAGAGGGTAACAGGATTGATGTGCTTTACATTATAGCATTTATGACCATTGCTGTCGGCCTGGTTTCAGATATCATTCTCTCCAATGCTCTTGAAGAAAACCAGCGGCTTTACATTCTTTCTTTTACCATGCTGGCCTTTGTTTTTATTCAGGCAACGCTTCTGATACGGGACTGGGTAAGACGCGGACAGGAGAGGGAGAGACTGGCGGCACAGCTGGAAGAGCTCAACCGTGATCTTGAGAACAGGGTAAGGAGACGCACTGCAGAGTTGCAGGAGAGGAGTGACGAGCTGCGCAGCAGAAACGAACAAATTGCCCGCCAGAACAAGAAGCTCTCTGAAACCATAAACCTTAAAAACAAGATATTCTCCGTCATATCTCATGACCTCCGCAGCCCGGTGGTCAACATTCTCTATACTCTCTATATGCTTAAGGAGGAAGAGTTTCGTGACAGAACAGAGCTTATGGCCGACGCATGTATCCAGTCATCACAGCAGCTGATTACACTGCTTGAGAACATGCTGGTCTGGGGAAGAGGGCAGGAAGACATGATCCGTTACGCTCCTGCTGAACATGACCTGGCCGATCTGATCCTCACCAACATCAGCATACTCAAGGACGGAGCCGACAGAAAAGATATATCCCTCAATTTCACGCAGGTAGGGAAAGCCAAGGGATGGTTTGACAGGGACCTTATTGACATTGTCATCAGAAATCTTCTGTCAAATGCCATTAAATACACCAACCATGGCGGCAGGGTCACCATTGTTGTCAGGAAGAAGGAGGAGTTATCGGACTGGGTAACAATCAGTATCTGTGACAACGGTGTGGGTATCAGCCCGGAACGACAGAAAAGGCTGTTTAAGGAAAGTGAACTGGAATCTACTCCGGGTACCGACTCTGAGAAAGGTACCGGCATAGGTCTCAGGCTAGTCCATGAGCTGGTAACACTGAGCAAAGGCACAATCACCGTGGAGAGCACCCCCGGCAGCGGCAGCTGTTTCACAGTGATGCTGCCTGCCACGGGTCACACCAAAAAAGGCAGGACCAGGCTGCATCAGACCTCATAGAGCCGGGAGAGGCTTTTCATGTCAATAAGCCTGACCTCACGGCGGTCAACAGCAATCAGGCCATCATGTGCCATCTCCCCTATTGCCCTGGCAAGTGAAGGCCGGGTTACACCAAAAAACTCCGCCAGCTCCTGCTGGGTGCGGTCAATAGTGACTCTACCCGTTGCTGCCCCGGGAAGAGCAGACAGATAATGAGCAAATTTGCCTTTGATTGTATGGAAGGAATGAAATCTGAGCCGGCCTGACAGAAACTGGGCTTTGTTGCAGATGAATGACAGGTAATTGGACAAGAGACGCCTGTCACCGGCCATCAGTGTCAGATAATCATCCTTATTGATTATCAGCAACTCTGAATCAGTGTTGGCAATCACATTCACAGGGTACTTTGCCCCGGCACCGAAAAGGACTGCAGAGGCAAGAGCATGCGGAGGATTGATATCCTCTATCTTCATAGTGCGTCCTGCCAGATCAGTCATCTCCCCTCTGACACTGCCTGACAACACAATCATCAATGAATGGATCTCGTCTCCTGACAGTGCTATCACGGCACCCGCCGGAAAGAACCTCACCCTGTAATTGGTCCCCTCCAGCAGTTTTTCTATCTCTGCATCACTCAATCCCCTGAAAAGAATGCTGCCATTCAGTACTGGAAACCGCATAGTTTTTTCTTTAAAAATAGAAAATATTGTAAATTGTAACAAATGATACAACGCATCGAGGTCAGAGCGGGTAACTTTGCAATTATAAAAAGGAACCTGAAGATGGTAAGGGATATTATAAAGATTGACGAGGAGAAGTGCAACGGTTGCGGCCTGTGTGTGCCAAACTGCCATGAAGGGGCACTCCAGGTCATTGACGGGAAAGTAAGGCTGGTGTCAGAGCTTATGTGTGACGGTCTGGGAGCCTGTATCGGATACTGTCCTGAAGGGGCAATCACGGTAGAGAGGCGTGAGGCAGAGCCTTATGACGAGATAGCAGTGATAAGCGAGATGGTGAAGAAGGGGGCCAATACCGTTAAAGCGCATCTGAAGCACCTGAAGGATCATCATGAATATGGGTACCTGGAAGAGGGCACCACATGGCTTGAGGTCCACAGGGATGAGCTCCCGTTCAGGCTTGGTGATGTGCTTGCTGCTGTAAGCGGCAACGGTGGAGACGGACATGCTCCGCAGGCAGTTGCTGCTGCTCCTGTTGCTCACCATAACCATGGAGGCGGTTGCCCCGGCAGTGCGGAGAGGATAATTGCTCCGGCACCTGTCATTGCAGCCCCGTCATCTGTGGCAGATGCACCCTCGCACCTGACCCACTGGCCGGTACAGATGCACCTGGTCAACCCGGATTCGCCGGCTTACAGGGGTGCTGACCTGCTTCTGGCAGCCGACTGTGTGGCATTCTCATTGGGCGCATTTCACAACCGCTTCCTTAAAGGGAAAGCCCTGGCAATAGCCTGCCCCAAACTTGATCATGGAACGGAATCATACATAGATAAACTGACTGTCATGATAGACAAAGCCCGTATCAACACCATTACCGTTGTGATGATGGAGGTGCCCTGTTGCGGGGGACTGATACAGATGGTGCACACAGCCCTGGCAAAGGCCTCGAGGAAAGTCCCGGTAAAGGCAATAATTGTCAGTATTGAAGGAAAAATACTGCAGGACGATTGGATATAATAAACAGAAAACAGAATAATACAAACCTCAAACAAAAACAAGAAATGAGTATGTTTTGTTACCAGTGCCAGGAAACGGCAAAAGGAACCGGATGCGTCGTAAGAGGCGTATGCGGTAAGACAGATGATGTTGCCCAAATGCAGGACATGCTGATATGGATTGCCAAGGGGATCTCCATCCTTGGAACCACAGCACGTCAGAACCACTATTCCAATGCAAAGGTTGACCGCTTTGTGCAGGAAGCTCTCTTCACAACAATCACCAATGCCAACTTTGACAATGCGAAAATCATTGAGAGAATTCATGAAGGAATTGCCCTCAGGGACAAGTTGGCAGGTGAGATGAAAGCCAAAGGCATAGCCATGCCGGAGAACATGCATGAGAGTGTTACATGGAAGCCTGCAGACGAGGCTGACCTGGTTGCAAAGGCGGCTACCATAGGTGTTCTCACAACAGAGAATGAAGATGTAAGGTCACTCCGCGAACTGACCATCTACGGTGTAAAGGGGATGGCAGCCTATGCTGAGCATGCAGGTAACCTCGGATACAACAGTGACAGCGTGGATGCATTCATCCAGAAGGCTCTTGCAGCCACAACAGACGACTCATTGTCGGCTGATGAGCTGGTAGCCCTTGTCCTTGAGACAGGCAAGCATGGCGTGGAAGTAATGGCCCTGCTTGACAAGGCAAACACCACAACCTACGGCAATCCGGAGATTACCGAGGTTAACATCGGCGTAAGGACCAATCCTGCTATCCTGATCAGCGGCCATGACATGAAGGATATGGAAGAACTGCTGCGCCAGACTGAGGACACAGGTGTTGATGTATACACTCACAGTGAGATGCTGCCTGCCAACTACTATCCCGCATTCAAGAAGTACAGCCACTTTGTTGGCAACTATGGCAACTCATGGTGGAAGCAGACCACCGAGTTCGAGACCTTCAACGGTCCGGTCCTTTTTACAACCAACTGTATTGTACCCTTGCGCGACAGCTACCGTGACCGTGTTTATACAACCGGTTCATCAGGCTATCCCGGATGCCCTCATATTCCTGACAGGGAGCCCGGCAGGGAGAAGGATTTCTCGGCAATCATTGAGCATGCCAAAAGGTGCAAGCCCCCGATAGCCATTGAAGAGGGAAGCATCATCGGAGGCTTTGCACACAACCAGGTTGTTCAGCTTGCCGATAAAGTTGTTGAGGCTGTGAAGAGCGGTGCAATACGCAAGTTCTTTGTGATGGGCGGATGTGACGGACGCATGAAGAGCCGCGAATACTACACCGAGTTTGCACAGAAACTTCCGAAAGACACAGTTATACTGACAGCAGGCTGTGCCAAGTACCGCTACAACAAGCTCAAGCTCGGAGACATCAACGGTATCCCGCGCGTACTTGATGCAGGTCAGTGCAATGACTCCTACTCACTGGCTGTGATAGCTCTGACCCTCAAGGATATATTCGGCAAGAATGATATCAACGAACTCCCGATAGCATACAACATCGCCTGGTATGAGCAGAAGGCTGTAATCGTTCTCCTTGCTCTTCTGTACCTTGGTGTAAAGAACATTCACCTCGGACCGACAATCCCGGGATTCCTCTCACCCAATGTTGTGAACGTGCTGGTGGAAAAGTTTGGAATTGCAGGCATTACATCAGTTGATGAGGATATGAAGCTTCTGCTCAACTAAAAACCTGCTCCCGCTGCCAAAACATGCAGTAAGGGCAGAACAGGTAAAAGCATGCCTGAAAGATCGCCTCCGGTTATGGGGGCGGTCTTTTTTTATAGCCGGGCATCTGCCTGAGATGATATTTATGCACGCTATGACCTTCTTTGTGCAGAATTATCTAAATTAGCATTATAAGATCTTAGATACGCGGGTTCTTTCATTCTCAAAACAGTGAAGTCATGGGTGCAGTTGACGGATTATCCGGAGCTGGTATTTTTATAGGTTTTGATATAGGCTCAGTATCTCTGAACAGTGTTGTGATGGATGATCATTACAATGTACTGGAAGACTACTATGATTATGTCTATGGCAAGCCTTTCAACAGGCTGCATGAACGGCTCTCCTTACTTCTGAATGATCATCCTGCGGATACCATCGAAGGAATTGCACTGACAGGCACGGGAGGCAAACTGGCGGCCGGACTGATCGGGGGCATCTTCGTAAACGAGATCATCTCGCAGGCTGCCTCCACCGGGCGGTTATATCCTGATTCCCGCACCGTGATAGAGATCGGGGGTGAGGACTCGAAACTTATTGTTCTTGAGAGAGAGCCGGGAGATGAGTGTGCCAGGCTGGTCGACTTTGAGATGAACAGCATCTGTGCCGCAGGCACAGGGTCATTCCTTGACCAGCAGGCCAGGAGGATCGGTGTGCCGATAGAGAAGGAATTCGGAAAAATGGCTATGAAGTCGGTCAATCCGCCGCGCATAGCCGGACGCTGCAGTGTCTTCGCCAAGAGTGACATGATACACCACCAGCAGATAGCCACACCGCTTCATGATATTGTAGCAGGGCTTTGCTTCGCCCTGGCAAGGAACTTTCGCAGTACCGTGGCGCGTAGCAAGGAGATAAAAAAGCCTGTCGTCTTCTCCGGCGGGGTTGCGGCAAACGCAGGCATGGTAAGAGCCTTCCGGGAGGTGCTCGGACTGACGGGTGATGAGCTGATAATTCCTGCGCACCATGCATCCATGGGTGCCATCGGAGCGGTCATGTATGTACGGTCCACCGGGTTGAATCAGGGTGAATTCTCCGGATTGAGGAAGCTAGAGGAATATCTGCAGAACAACACCACCACGTTTGTCAGCCTCCCGCAGCTTAAGGAGTCCGAGGCCCTGTACAGCAAGGAGGTCAGATTCATGAAGAACGGCCTTGAAAAGCTACCCGTCTACCTTGGCATAGATGTGGGATCACTCAGCACCAACGTAGTGCTTATCGATGCAGAGCATAATGTGGTTGCAAGACGCTATCTCCCCACTGCCGGCAAGCCCCTGGAGGCTATAAAGAAAGGCATGAGAGAGATCTATGACGAAGTAGGGGAAGAGGTGGAGGTGATTGGTGCAGGCACTACCGGCTCAGGCCGATATCTCACCGGCGACTTCATCGGTGCCGACACCATCCGCAATGAGATCACGGCACAGGCCACAGCCGCTATCGACTATGACCCCACAGTTGATACTATCTTCGAGATCGGAGGCCAGGATTCAAAGTACATCAGCATAGAGAACGGGGTGGTGGTTGACTTCGAGATGAACAAGGTCTGTGCTGCCGGCACCGGCTCATTTCTGGAAGAACAGGCCGAAAAGCTTAACATAAACATAGTGGGTGAGTTCGGAAACATGGCCCTGAAGTCAAATTCGCCGGTAAAATTGGGTGACCGCTGTACTGTTTTTATGGAATCGGACCTGAACAGCTTCATGCAGAAGGGCGCCCGCAATGACAACCTGGTGGGTGGTCTGGCCTACTCCATAGTATACAACTACCTTCAGAAGGTGGTTGCTGACCGCAGGATAGGCGACAAGATCTTTTTCCAGGGAGGGGTGACCAACAACAAGGCTGTGGTTGCAGCCTTTGAGCAGGTGCTGGGGAAAAAGATCATTATCCCGCCCCATTTTGATGTAACGGGTGCCATCGGCGCTGCCATACTGGCGCAGAAAACGATGACCGAAGGGCAGAAGACTACCTTCAAGGGCTTCGGCATTCGCAATGCCACATATGAGATCACCAGGTTTGTCTGCAACGGCTGCACAAACCACTGTGAGATCAGCAGGGTGAAAATTGCCGGTGAGAGCAAATCACTCTGCTACGGCGGCCGCTGTGAAAAATATGAGATAGACTCCAGAAAGAAAAAGACGGACCATTTGCCCAACCTGTTTAAAAAGAGAACGGAGATGCTTATGGGCAACTACCGGGAGAGGGAGGCCGACGGCAAGCCTACGGTTGGTATCCCCCGGGCACTGATGATATATTATCAGCAGTTCCCCTTCTGGAGGACCTTCTTTGAGGAGGTTGGCTTCAACGTTATCCTATCACGGGAGTCGGACAAGAGTCTTGTGACACGTTCCCTGGAGACCGTCACGGCGGAGACCTGCCTTCCCGTGGAGCTGATGCACGGCCATATTGTGGACCTGACAGACAGGGGTGCTGACTATATATTCATGCCCTTCATCGTCAGCGGCAAATACCGCGAGGGAGACACCACCACCAACTCCAACTGTCCGTGGATACAGTCGTTCCCCTTCATGGTCCGCGCAGCCCTCAGGGGTAAGGTGGATGAGAAGAAGTTCCTCACTCCCACCCTCCACTTCAGGTACTTTGAACGGGCACTTGTTAAGGAGATGATCGCTTTCTTCGGTGAGAGATTCAATCTTGACGCCGGAAAGATAAAGAAGGCGATATGCAAGGCTGACAGCGTTCAGGTGTCCTTTGAGAAGGGCCTGGTGGAATTCGGCAAAACGGTGATGGATAATATTCCTGAGGGTTGCCGACCGGTCATCATCCTTGGCAGACCATACAACAGTTCTGACCCTCATCTGAACCTTAACCTGACGGAGAAGCTGCTGGCACAGAACGTCATGCCCATACCCCTTGACATGCTTGATCTTTCACCGGCTCATATCTACTACAACTACAGGAACATGTACTGGCCCAACGGGCAGAAGATGATTGCCGGCGCCCAGCATGTGGCAAAGACCGATGGGCTTTATGCAGTCTATATCAGCAACTTCAGGTGCGGTCCCGACTCCTTCATATGGCATTATGTCACCGAGGAGCTCAAGGGTAAGCCGTTCCTCCACCTGGAGGTGGATGAGCACTCTGCCGATGCCGGCATGGTAACGCGCATCGAGGCTTTCCTTGACAGCCTGAAGGGATCAGAACAGAATGAGAAGAGAGAGATTGAAGTTATCAGGCCGCGGCCCAGTCCAGCCGAGCCACCGGTGAACAGGACGCTCTACTTCCCCTATATGCATGACGGCGCCTATTTTGTTGCTGCGGCAGCACGCAGTGTAGGCATCCCCTCGGAGGTGCTGCCCAAACAGACCGATGAGGATATTGCACTGGGGAGAAAATACACCTCCTCCAAGGAGTGCTTCCCTATGATATGCACCACCGGCAGTTTTCTCAAAAAACTGATGGAACCCGGCGCTGATCCGTCAAGGATGAGTTTCTTCATGCCCGACCATAACGGTCCCTGCCGCTTCGGGCAATACAACCAGTTCCAGAGGATACTCTTTGACCGGCTCGGATTCAGGGAAGCAGAGCTGGTAACACCCTCCAATGACACATCATATGCAGACCTTGCCGGTGACCGCAGCCAGCGGTTCCGTATCAATGCCTGGAAGGGATTTGTGGCCTTTGACTATATCAGGAAGCTCTACAGGGAGACAAGGCCCTACGAGCTCAACCCGGGAGACACTGAAGCGGTATACCAGGATGCCCTGAAGAAGGCAGAGGCTTCCATAGAGAATAACTGCAGGGGATTGCGAAGGGTACTTGTGGAGACGGCCCATGAGTTCATGGCCGTGAAGGCTGACAGGAGCCGGAGGAAGCCTGTCATTGCGGTGATAGGCGAGGTCTACATGCGTGATAATGCCGGGTGCAACGGTAACATTGCCAACAGGCTGGAGGCGCTGGGTGCTGAGGTGACCATCGGCCCCTTTTCTGAGTGGATAACCTATTCAACACATCGCTATACCCGTGACAGCAGGTGGAAGAATGACACCAGGGGAGTGATCAGATCGAAGATACAGTCCGTTGGCCAGGAGGTGATCGTCGATTACCTGCTCAGGGGGATCAACAAATATACTGACACCACAAAGGATGTCTCCCTTCATGAGATGCTTGAACTGAGCAACAGGTATGTCAGCGAATTCTATGACGGTGACCCGCCGATAGCTATGGGCACCTCGGCAGCACTGGCAAAACGGGGGGTGTCAGGCATAGCCGCCATCCTCCCCTTCACCTGTATGCCCGGGACACTGGTGGCATCGGTGAGTGACTCATTCAGGAAGGACCACAACAACATACCATTCCTGAATATCCCCTATGACGGACAGGATACCGTCTCACTGGAGACCAGGCTGCAGGCGTTCGTCTTCCAGGTCAGGGAGTATGCTGCGGCTCACCAACCAGTGTCAACTCTTCAATGAGATAACCTGCTCCGGCAAACTTGTCTATAAGGAACAGCGCATACCTGATATCAAGGCTGATATTGCGGCTCTGCTTCGGGTTATACATGATATCCGAGGCAACGCCCTCCCAGGCACGGTCAAAGTTAACGCCTATCAGGTGACCCTCGGCATTGAGCACCGGGCTGCCCGAGTTACCGCCTGTGGTATGGTTGTTGGCAATGAAGCATACAGGCACATCGCCGTTGACTGCATACCTGCCAAAATCCTTCTTCTCGTACAGTTCCCTCAGCCTGTCAGGCACATCATAATCATATATCTCCGGGTTATCTTTCTCCATTACTCCCGTAAGAGTGGTCTGATGCTTATGGTAGACAGCATCACGGGAATCATACCCCATCACCTTGCCATATGCCAGCCTGAGAGTGGAGTTGGCATCAGGATAGAAGATCCGGTCTTTATCCTTTTCCATCTGTGCCGTCATGTACAGCTTGTTCAGCTCTGTCAGCCTCCTGTCAGCAGTATTCATCTTTTCGTTAACCCTGGAACTGATAAGCTCTGAGGCCGAGAGAGCCATAATGTAGAATGGATCCTTCTCTACCTTTTTCGGGCTGAAATTGCTGATAAGATTCTTCACCTTTGCCTCATCCGTAAAGATTGATCTGGTAAAGAGCTTATCCGCCACGGCGGCGAAGTCGCCCCTGGCAGAGGCTGCAAGTTCCCTGTAGACACCCGTCTGCCACTCAGGCGCAATATTATCTCCGTAAAGCTCCATTACGGCAACAAACAACTGCTTTGACACATTTTTGTCAAAGTTGCGGAAGAAATTGTCAGCATAACCGCTCAGTCTCTGAAGCTCCTTTTCAAGCTCTGCTTTCTGGTCAGGCTCTTTTTTGCCAGCCATCTCAACAGCCCTGCTGAATGCGACTGCCAGACCGGCCGGTTCCACTCCTGTTGAACCGAAGACCTCATTGGTGTATACGGCTAACAGGTAGTTATGGGTATACTCTTCATATAATTCCGCATATTCACCAAGTATACTACCATATTTCTGCGTACGTCCGGGATCGGCTGATACCCATTCAGTGAACTCCTTCTCAAAAGCCTCTTTCAATTCTACACCCTTCATCTTGTCAAGACTCTGTATCTCCCCGATCCATTTCTTCCAACCATTGGCCAGTCCGAATGATTTGCCCGAGTACTTCAGTCTTACAAGAGGATCATTGGCCATCTCCTGTTCCATGATGGAGATTTTTTTGCCGCGTATCTCAACCTGCTTCGGATAGATGACATCCTTCAGCATCCTGATATGATATGAGGGAGCATACTCCTGGGTTCTTCCAGGGTAGCCGAAGACCATGGTGAAATCGCCCTCCCTGACTCCGGCCAGTGATACAGGGAAATGGTATGCAGGACGGTAGGGTACGTTATCAGCTGAATATGAAGCCGGATTGTTTTCCTTGTCGGCATAGACCCTGAAGAGGGAAAAGTCGCCTGTATGCCTGGGCCACACCCAGTTGTCGGTATCTCCTCCGAACTTGCCTATGGATGACGGTGGAGCGCCCACAAGCCTCACATCGCGAAACACCTCATTTACTATCAGGAAATACTGGTTCCCAAGGAAGAACGGCCTGACGGCGGACAGGTAATGGGTTCCCCTGACCGCTTCGGCATTAATGGCTGTGATATTGGCATTTATGATCTCCTCACGTTTATGACTCTCCATATCGTCAGTCACACCCCGGAGTACCCTGTCAGTGACATCCTCCATATACTTCAGGATGGTTACCGAGAGTCCCGGATTAGCCAGTTCTTCTGCATTTGACGCTGCCCAGAAGCCATCTGTAAGGTAGTCATGATCAAGTGTTGAGTGGCGGTGGATAAATCCATAACCGCAGTGATGGTTAGTGATTATCAGACCCTTGTCTGAAATGAACTCACCGGTGCACCCTCCGCCAAAGAGTACCACGGCATCCTTCATTGAGGCTTTGTTAATGCTGTAGATATCCTCCGCTGTCAGCTTAAAGCCGTTCTCCTGCATCAGCCGGATATTGTACTTTTCAATCAGCACGGGGATCCACATCCCCTCATCTGCCAGTGCACCCGGGGCAGCAAGCGCCAGGAGCATCATGATTGCAATTATCTGTTTCTTCATATCGTTTTGGTTTTGTTTCCAGTAAATTGAATCAGTGCGGTGTATAGTTCACTCACCGGCATTCCTACCACGTTGTAGTATGAACCTTCGATGGTTGTTATGCCCCTCATTCCTATCCATTCCTGAATGCCGTACGCTCCCGCCTTGTCATGGGGACGGTAGTTCTCAACGTAATAAGCTATCTCCTCATCACTCAGCTCGCGGAAGGTGACACCTGTGGTTACCGAGAAAACCCTCTTCCTTTCACTGTCTCTCAGACAGATGCCGGTGATCACCTCATGCCTGCACCCCGAGAGTTGTTTAAGGAAGCTGACGGCCTCATCATTGTCACAGGGTTTGCCAAGAAGCCTGTCTCGGCACCAGACAATTGTATCTGCCGTGATGACTATCTGCCTCGGGGCTATTGTCTCACTCCATGCATCAGCCTTGCCGGCCGCCAGAAACTCGGCTATCTCCCTGCCCCTGAGGTGGGGAGGCCATAACTCATCAAAACCGGTCTGGGCTGATCTGAACCTGAAGCCGGCCTCCTGCATCAGCTCACGGCGACGGGGCGATGCAGAGGCAAGGATGAGATCATAATGCTGCAGGCTGTCAACAATCATCCTATAGAATTTTCCCTGAGGTGATGATGGCACCTGCAACAAGTGAATAGAGGATACCAAAGAGCATGACCAGCTTCATTATCCTGCTGGCAAAATGAAAATGCTGCCTTTCTTGACCTGTGATGACCCTGTATATGACAACGGCCATAGGCAGTGCCAGCAGAAGAGATATATAAATCAGGGTAATCCTGTCATTCAGGTATCTGAACCAGACAATATAAAGGAGCGCCATGGTCATCAGGGTCAGTACCACAACCACTACCCGGCAGATTGTCAGCCCCGACTTCACGGGCAGGGTCTTTCTTCCCGTCTCCCTGTCACCTTCACAATCTTCCATGTCCTTGATTATCTCACGTATAAGTGTAGTCAGAAAGGCGAAGAGGGCAAAGCCACCCACCCACCAGAAGAGAATCGCCACACCGGGAAAATCGGTTGCCGCCTGGGAATAGTACCTGTAGATTGGTCCGGCATCATAAACAACGACGAGCATGGGAACCATGGCCACGAGCAGAGCGACTACGATATTTCCGATAAGGAACTGTCTCTTGTATGTAGCGGAATAGAACCATAGCAGGCCGGATATCAGGACGAAGAATATGCCCAGCCATACGTAACCTATCCTTGCTGACACGTACGTTCCTCCCACCACACCCAGGATATTGAAGATGTTGTGATACATCATGGCCATTCGCCTGGTGATAGTGTTACCAACTATGATGGAGCCCCTGTTGATAAAATCAGCGCGGATGTCAAAATAATCATTGATGACATATCCTGCTGCAGTTATCAGGCATGTTGAGATCACCAGGATAACGAAATCAAGCCATCCCAGCCGGAAGGTCATCACCGTACTCAACATCGGATCACCTGCCAGTGTCACCGGCATGGCGCCAAGAAGGGGACTGATGATAGCATACCGCATGAGCATCATGGTCAGCGCCACAACCATGAGGTTGGGCAACCTGACAAGTGTGATCAGGTCTCTTAATTGTTCACCACGAGAATGCTTCATGGTCCATCCAGTTTTTGTGAAGGCGAAGTGCCTGTTCTATCACATCACGTACACACCCTTCCCCTCCTTTCTTATCGGAGATGTAGACAGCTATCTGCTTGATCTCACTGTCAGCATCAGCCGGGCAGGCGGGCAAGCCCACCATCCTCATCACCTCGAAATCGGGAATGTCATCACCCATATAAAGTATATTCTTCAGGTCCACATTCCATCTGGCAGAAAGTTCCAGCATGCTCTCCTTCTTGGTTCGGGAATTCAGGTAAATATCATTAATACCCAACGTTTTCAGTCGTTTGATATACTCCCTGGAGTTAGATCCTGAGATGACTCCCACGTTATATCCTTTCTTCACCGCCAATTGCAGGGCATAACCGTCTCTGAGGTTGACGGTCCTGAGCGGAACGCCCCAGACAGAAAGACTTATGGTCTGTGTTGACAATACGCCGTCAATATCAAAAACAAATGCTTTTACTCCCCGTAGTTCTTCCTTGAAGTTGGTCATTTTTTCTTTTTACTGTAATGGCCGGCTATCATCTTACTGACCAGCCGGTAAAGTTTCTGGTATTGTGGTGAGAAAGATAGCAATTCGATATGACTTTTCAGCGTACCGGTATCATGTCTCACGGCAGGACCGGTCTGGGCTGCTTCCGGGCCGGTGCGCAATGCTTTCCGGGCTGTCTCCCCGATGAGTGGGCGGAGCAGCTCGGGATCAATACCGGCCTCCCTGGCAATTGTCTCACCGGTGGTCATCATGAAGTTAGAGAAGTTATTTGTAAAGACTGCTGCCACGTGCAGTTTCCTCCTGCTCTCCGAGTCACACTCCCAGGCTCCTGCCCCTATGCTTTCTCCTACCTCCCTGAGCAGTTGAAGGGTGTTACTGTCAGTAGCCTCAATGAAAAACGGCACTTTGCTGAGATCAGGGGGAAACCCTTTTGTAAATGTCTGCAGGGGGTACAATACCCCGGCGTTGCTGCTGCGGCCCAGCGCCGCAAGCGGCACGCTGCCGGCGGTGTGGGCAATGAGCGTGCCCGGTGAGATGACTGCTCTCTCAGCCACTGCACCAATAGCGGTATCTGAGACTGAGATTATGAGGAGATCACACTCTGCGGGCACTGACAGATCATGGCGCCATTCTGCCTCCAGTGATGCTGCCAGCTCCCTGGCGCTGTCTCCTTCCCTTGAGGCAACAGAGAGTATCCTGTGACCGGCGGCAGCCAGCCCTGCAGCAAGTGCCCCTGCCACGTTGCCGGCCCCGATGAATGATATGTTGTAGAGAGCCATGTGTGCAGTGACATCATTGATGAATCATGCAACCCTACTTTCCCCATTCATACGCCGCTACATCTGTCACCTGTATCTGGTATATCCTCATGTAACTGTAGTAATATGAGTTACTGCTGTTCATCAGGTAGTTGCATTCGTAGAAGTAGGGACCCGAGACCAGCACCTCTTCACCCTGGTCGAACTTGGTCAGCTCACTGATCCACTGGGAGGGGTTGCAGAAGTAATATATGGAATACGAATCCCATATGGGAGTAAAACGGGCGGTCCTGTTAACTGCATCATATGATATGTTGACATGGGTTTGTCTCAGCGTGTCAAGTGCATCACCGTCACATCCGCACTTCGGCTGTTTCTTGCATCCCACTGCCATCACCATCGCAGTAATGATCAGAATGATCATGGCCGCTGTGGCTGTTATCCTGTTTCTTTTCATGGTTCTGAGGTAATTTGAACATGCAAAATAACGCATATTTTCCTTCTCTGCAAAAAGAAAGCCGGCTGATTCATCAACCGGCTCATCTCAATAAGGTTCAGAGATCATGCCTGGGCTGTCGGCCCTCCGAAGGTTACGGGCATTACAGGGCCTGATCCCTTGTTCTCACGTATAGGTCCGTGAACGGACTCATACTTGGCAATATTATCAGAGAGGGCGGCCACAAACCTCTTGGCATGCTCCGGTGTAAGGATGATCCTGGACTTGACCTTTGATTTAGGTACCCCCGGCATGATCCTTATAAAGTCAATGACAAACTCAGCCGGTGAATGGGTAATGACTGCCAGGTTCGAGTAAACACCCTCGGCAACCTCTTCACTCAGCTCAATATTGAACTGCCCCTGATTCTTGTTTTCTGACATGATCCTGTTTTTATTCCTGTTCTACTTCACTGATGCCCGGACTGGCGTGCACGAGTGACTCATAATCCTCCAGTGAGCCAACGATGATGTTGTTGTACTCCCTGAGGCCTGTTCCTGCAGGTATAAGGTGTCCCACAATAACGTTTTCCTTGAGTCCCTCGAGGAAATCTATCTTTCCGAGAATTGCAGCTTCATTAAGGACCTTGGTTGTCTCCTGGAATGATGCTGCCGAGAAGAAGCTGTTTGTCTGCAGTGCGGCGCGGGTGATACCCTGCAGCACCTGTTGTGAGGTTGCCGGCACGGTATCCCTTGACTCTATCAGCTTGAGGTCACGACGCTTGAGCAATGAGTTCTCGTCCCTGAGCTTGCGGGCAGTGATTACCTGGCCCGGTCTGAGGGTCTGACTGTCACCGGCATCAAGGACTATCTTCTTTCCGTATACCCAGTCGTTCTCATCCATAAATTCAAGCTTGTCAACCACCTGGCGTTCAAGGAACTTGGTGTCACCCGGATCAATTATCTCCACCTTGCGCATCATCTGTCTGACGATGATTTCAAAGTGCTTGTCATTGATCTTAACGCCCTGGAGGCGATAGACCTCCTGGATCTCGTTGACGATATACTCCTGTACCTTTGTCGGACCCTTGATTGCAAGTATATCGGCGGGAGTGATGGCGCCGTCAGAGAGGGGTGTACCGGCCCTGACATAATCATTCTCCTGTACAAGTATCTGCTTTGAGAGAGGCACCAGGTACTTCTTCATTTCGCCTGACTTGGAGGTGATTGTTATCTCCCTGTTACCCCTCTTGATCTTGCCGTAGGTCACCTCACCATCAATCTCGGTCACGATAGCCGGGTTAGACGGGTTGCGCGCTTCAAAAAGCTCCGTTACCCGCGGCAGACCGCCGGTGATGTCACCTGACTTGCCCACTGCCCTCGGTATCTTGACGATGGTGTCACCTGCTTCAACCATCTTGTTGAGGTCTGTAACAAGGTGAGCACCCACGGGCAGGTTGTAAGACTTGATCTCTGCTCCTTCGGCAGACATGATCTTGATAGTCGGGTTCTTGGTCTTGTCCCTGCTTTCAATAATCACCTTCTCCTTGAAGCCTGTCTGTTCGTCAGACTCTTCTCGGAAAGTCACGCCCTCAATGAGGTAATCAAATGCCACCTTCCCTGACACTTCAGAGATAATAACAGCATTGAAGGGATCCCATTCGCAGATCAGATCACCTTTATTTACCTCCTGGTTGGCTTTAATATAGAGCCTGCTGCCGTAAGGAATTGTATGGGTTGTCAGCGCTATTCCAGTAGTTTTGTCAACTATCCTCAGTTCTCCCAGACGACCTATGACAACGTCAACCGTACCTTTCTCAGGATCCTTTTTGGATACGGTCCTGACCTCCTCAATGACGGCTACTCCGCCATACCGGGCTATAAGGCTTGACTCGGTTGTGATGTTTGATGCCGTACCTCCCACGTGGAATGTACGGAGAGTAAGCTGTGTTCCGGGCTCACCGATACTCTGTGCGGCTATGACACCCACGGCCTCGCCCTTCTGAACCATCCTTCCGGTGGCCAGGTTACGGCCGTAACATTTGGCGCAGACGCCCTTCTTTGATTCACAGGTGAGAACTGAACGGATCTCTACCTGCTCTATAGGCGACTCGTCAATGCGGTTGGCCACATCTTCGGTTATCTCCGAACCGGATGATACTATCAGTTCGCCTGTAAGGGGATTGTAGATATCATGCACGGTTGTGCGGCCAAGAATCCTCTCGTAAAGTGACTCTACTATCTCCTCATTGTTCTTGATTGCAGTAGCCGCCAGCCCGCGCAGCGTGCCGCAGTCTTCCTCGTTGATGATCACATCCTGTGACACGTCAACCAGACGGCGGGTAAGATACCCGGCGTCAGCTGTCTTGAGAGCGGTGTCAGCGAGACCCTTACGGGCACCGTGCGTTGAGATAAAGTACTCAAGCACGGAGAGACCTTCCTTGAAGTTTGAAAGGATGGGGTTCTCAATGATCTCCGATCCGGATGCGCCTGATTTCTGAGGTTTGGCCATTAGACCCCTCATGCCTGAGAGCTGGCGGATCTGTTCCTTGGAACCCCTCGCCCCTGAGTCAAGCATCATGTAAACCGAATTGAAGCCCTGCTTGTCATTGGAAAGCTGCTTCATCAGGCTCTGTGTCAGACGTGCATTCACATGTGTCCAGATATCGATGATCTGGTTGTATCTCTCATTGTTGGTTATAAAACCCATGCTGTAGTTCGTGAGCACCTCGTCAACCTGCTCGTATCCCTCCTGAACAAACATCTCCTTCTCCTGCGGGATGATCACGTCATCAAGGTTGAATGAGAGACCTCCGGTGAACGCCATTCGGAATCCGAGGTCCTTGATGGCATCAAGGAAGTCGGCAGTTTTTGCCGTACCGGCTTTCTTTAGCACTGTGCCGATGATGTCCCTGAGTGACTTCTTTGTCAGAAGCTCATTGATATAACCAACCTCTTCAGGCACGAACTCATTGAAGATCACTCGTCCTACAGTAGTCTCAATCAGATGGTTAACCTTCTGGCCGTCAACAATGTCATTTACCTTGACCTTTATGACGGCATGCAGGTCAATCTTGCTCTCGTTATAGGCTATGCGCACCTCTTCGGGCGAATAGAATACTGTTCCTTCGCCTTTGACCTTGATGGTCTCGGTACCCATTCGTGCCTTTGTGATGTAATAGAGCCCGAGCACCATGTCCTGTGAGGGCACGGTTATTGGGGCCCCGTTGGCCGGGTTAAGGATGTTGTGTGATGCAAGCATGAGCATCTGTGCTTCCAGGATGGCAGCATTTCCCAGTGGCAGGTGTACAGCCATCTGGTCTCCGTCAAAGTCAGCGTTGAATGCGGTGCACACAAGCGGATGAAGCTGAATGGCCTTGCCCTCAATCAATTTGGGCTGGAATGCCTGTATCCCCAGCCTGTGAAGTGTGGGAGCACGGTTCAGCATCACGGGATGCCCCTTGAGAACGTTCTCCAGGATATCCCATACCACGGGGTCTTTCCTGTCTACAATCTTCTTGGCGCTTTTAACGGTCTTGACAATACCCCGTTCAATAAGCTTTCGTATTATGAACGGCTTGTATAGCTCAGCCGCCATATCTTTCGGAATACCTGTCTCATGCAGTTTCAGCTCGGGTCCTACGACGATTACCGAACGTGCCGAATAGTCAACCCTCTTGCCAAGCAGGTTCTGACGGAATCGTCCCTGCTTACCCTTGAGGCTGTCTGAGAGCGACTTGAGTGGCCTGTTGGCGTCTGTCTTGACTGCGTTCGCCTTGCGTGAGTTGTCAAACAGCGAGTCAACAGCTTCCTGAAGCATCCTCTTCTCATTGCGGAGTATCACCTCCGGAGCTTTGATCTCTATCAGTCTCTTGAGACGGTTATTGCGGATAATCACCCTGCGGTAGAGGTCATTGAGGTCGCTTGTGGCGAACCGTCCGCCATCGAGCGGTACCAGTGGCCTCAGTTCTGGCGGGATGACAGGAACAATCTTAACGATCATCCACTCGGGCCTGTTTATATTCTTTGACTCCCTGAAGGCCTCAACCACCTGGAGCCTCTTAAGTGCTTCGCTCTTGCGCTGCTGCGAGGTCTCGGTGTTTGCGCGGTAGCGCAGTGAATATGAGAGCTCATCAAGATCGAGCTTGCCCAGGAGCTTATACAGAGCTTCTGCTCCCATCTCTGCAATAAACTTGTCGGGATGATCATCATCTAGATACTGGTTCTCCTTTGGCAGGGTCTCCACTATCTCCATATATTCCTCCTCAGAGAGAAAATCAAGGTATTTTACTCCATCGGCGGCTTTGACACCAGGGTTGATAACCACATACCTTTCATAGTAGATGATGCTGTCAAGCTTCTTTGTAGGCAGGCCCAGCAGATAACCTATCTTGTTGGGCAGTGACCTGAAGTACCAGATATGGGCTACAGGAACCACCAGCGAGATGTGTCCCATGCGTTCGCGCCTGACTTTCTTCTCCGTCACCTCAACGCCGCAGCGGTCGCAGACGATACCTTTGTAGCGTATCCTCTTGTATTTGCCGCAGTGGCACTCATAGTCCTTCACTGGTCCGAATATCCTCTCGCAGAAAAGGCCGTCACGTTCAGGCTTGTAGGTACGGTAGTTGATAGTCTCAGGTTTCAGGACCTCGCCGCTTGACTTGTCAAGAATCTCCTCCGGCGATGCCAGCCCTATCGATATCTTCGTATAGCTGGTCTTCTGTTTGTTATCCCTTCTGAATGACATATTATGTTTTAGTTTTTACTTTGTGTATGCTCAGCTTAGTTACTCAAGATTGATGCTCAGGCCCAGCCCGCGCAGTTCGTGCAGCAGCACGTTAAGCGACTCGGGTATTCCGGGCTGTGGCATGGGCTCTCCCTTGACAATGGCTTCATAAGCTTTGGCTCTTCCTATCACGTCATCAGACTTTATTGTCAGTATCTCCTGGAGGATGTGAGCGGCACCGAAAGCTTCCAGGGCCCATACTTCCATCTCTCCGAAGCGCTGGCCACCGAACTGGGCTTTCCCCCCCAGAGGCTGCTGGGTGATGAGAGAGTAGGGCCCGATAGACCTGGCGTGCATCTTGTCATCAACCATATGGCCCAGCTTGAGCATATATATCATTCCCACGGTAGCCGGCTGGTCAAACCGTTCGCCGGTGCCACCATCATAGAGGTAGGTGGTACCATTGCGCGGCACCCCGGCTTCCTCGGTCAGATTGTTGATCTGATCCTGTGTGGCACCATCAAAGATAGGGGTTGAGAAGGTCATCCCCAGCTCCTTGCCGGCCCATCCGAGTACGGTCTCGTATATCTGCCCCAGGTTCATCCTTGAAGGCACACCCAGCGGGTTGAGAACGATATCCACGGGGGTTCCGTCAGCCAGAAAAGGCATGTCCTCCTGCCTTACTATCCTTGCAACAATACCCTTGTTACCGTGGCGACCGGCCATCTTGTCACCCACCCTGACCTTGCGTTTCTTGGCAATATAGACCTTGGCAAGCCTTACAATACCTGCAGGAAGCTCATCACCTATTGTGATGTTGTACCTCTTCCTCTTGTAGACCCCGTCAATCTCCTTAAACTTGATTATATAGTTGTGGAGCAGCTGCTTGATGCTGTCATTCTTCTTTTTGTCAGTGGTCCACTTGTTGGGGTTGATGTTCAGAAAATCTATTTCCTGGAGCTGTTTCAGGGTAAACTTGGCTCCCTTGGGGATTATGTCAACGTTGAGATAATCCTTTACTCCCTGGGAAGTCTTCCCGTTGACCAGGATGAATAGCTTATCCACCAGTCTTGCCTTGAGATCATCAGACTCCCTGTTGAAGTCGGCATCAATCTTGTCAAGCAGGGGCTTTTCAGCGGTCTTGGACTTGCGATCCTTGATGGCCCGCGTGAAAAGCTTCTTGTCAATGACCACGCCTTCAAGAGAAGGTCCGGCTTTGAGTGACGCGTCCTTAACGTCACCTGCCTTGTCTCCGAAAATGGCTCTCAGGAGCTTCTCCTCGGGTGAAGGGTCAGATTCGCCCTTGGGAGTGATCTTGCCTATCAGAATGTCTCCCGGTCTGATCTGCGCACCAATGCGGATGAGACCATTCTCGTCGAGATTCTTCGTGGCCTCCTCGCTGACATTGGGTATGTCAGAGGTGAGCTCTTCCATTCCTCGCTTGGTGTCACGCACCTCAAGCAGATACTCGTCTATGTGCACCGAGGTGAAGATGTCTTCCTGAACCACCTTCTCACTGATCACGATGGCATCCTCAAAGTTATATCCCTTCCAGGGCATGAATGCCACCTTCAGGTTACGTCCGAGTGCCAGCTCGCCATTCTTGGTGCCATAGCCTTCGGTAAGTACCTGTCCCTTAACTACTTTCTCTCCCTTCCTAACGATGGGAATAAGGTTTATGGTAGTATTCTGGTTGGTTTTGTGGTACTTTGGAAGCTGGTACCTCTTCACATCGTCATCAAAGCTGACAAATTTTTCCTCATCGCTACGGCTGTAGCGTATGACTATCTCGTTGGCGTCAACATATTCAACCACGCCATCACCTTCAGCAACAATCAGTATGCGTGAATCCTTTATCACCTGTGCCTCCAGTCCTGTTCCCACAATTGGGGCCTCGGGCCTCACCAGCGGAACAGCCTGGCGCATCATGTTTGATCCCATGAGTGCACGGTTGGCATCGTCATGCTCAAGGAAGGGAATCAGCGATGCGGCGATGGATGCTATCTGGTTGGGTGCCACATCCATCATCTGCACCTTGGATATCTCCTCGAAGGGGTAGTCAGCGCCGTACCTCGACTTGGCCCGGGGATTGGCAAATGTACCGTCTTCGTTCAGGAGTGCATTAGCCTGTGCCACAGTTAGATACTCCTCATCCTCAGCGGTAAGCCATTTAACATCCTCGTTCTTAAGGTTCACCTTGCCCTCCTTAACATCGCGGTAGGGGGTTTCGATAAATCCCAGCTCGTTGATACGGGCATAGACGCAGAGCGAAGAAATAAGGCCGATGTTAGGACCTTCAGGTGTCTCTATCGGGCAGAGACGGCCATAATGGGTATAATGCACGTCACGAACCTCGAATCCTGCACGCTCACGTGACAGGCCGCCCGGACCGAGGGCTGAGAGACGGCGTTTGTGAGTCATCTCTGCCAGCGGGTTGGTCTGGTCCATGAACTGTGACAGCTGGTTGGTGCCGAAGAAGGAGTTAATGACTGAAGAGAGGGTCTTTGAGTTGATCAGGTCAACGGGGGTAAAAACCTCATTGTCACGCACATTCATACGTTCACGTATGGTGCGTGCCATTCGGGCAAGGCCCACGCTGAACTGTGCTGAAAGCTGTTCGCCAACAGTTTTGACCCTTCTGTTGCTGAGGTGGTCGATAT
>CAZVLJ010000006.1:0-51551 GCA_964627825.1 uncultured Rikenella sp.
CGGGAGCAATCAGCTCTGTCGGCCTGGGCATAAGAATCTGGAAACTGGGGATTAACCCATCCGTCGTTGCCATCTACTCAGGAGGCGCAGGGGCAAGCTTTACGTTCTATGGCTTCAACCTGCCAATTACCTTGCAATTCTGAATTACTTCAGGAACGGTCAGGTCTGATCCCTGACTGTTCCTGATCTTCGGCTAAAGCCAGAACAGCCTCTGACATGTCTGGCTGTTTAGTGTAATGGGTGATGCCCACAAGGCAGGGGTCGGGGGGGTATGTATGCAGTTTTCTACAATTCTTGCATGTCTACGACCTGCGGATCACATGACAAGGCAATGCTCACAGAGCATAAAAAATTGTATTTCTGCGGATCAGATAAGCCATGGATCCTCGTAGAGGATCAAGAATTGTAATACAATCTGACCACACTATTACCCACCGCAAACAATTCCCCAAATCGAAAATTCTCCTATCTTTGTACCGTTATACGACAGGTGGACAGATTTGCACTGATTGCAACCACGGAAAAAAATGCTAAACCGGTATCCAACCGCTGCTTTGCCAACAATCCGTCCCTGCCATTGTTAAACTTAAAAAATTAACAGATGAGCTATTTATTTACTTCTGAATCCGTTTCTGAAGGCCACCCTGACAAGGTAGCCGACCAGATCTCCGACGCACTGGTTGATAACTTCCTGGCGTGGGACCCTGAATCAAAAGTCGCTTGCGAGACACTCGTAACCACAGGACAGGTTGTCGTTGCCGGCGAGGTCAAAACCAAAACCTATGTTGACGTTCAGACAATAATCCGCGATGTCATCAATCGTATCGGCTACACAAAAGCCGAATACATGTTTGATGGCAACTCCTGTGGCATCTTCTCGGCAATACATGAACAATCGCCTGACATCACCATGGGCGTAGAACGCATGAAGAAGGAGGAACAGGGCGCGGGCGACCAGGGGATGATGTTCGGCTATGCTATCAATGAGACAAAAAACTACCTCCCCCTCTCACTCGATATTGCTCATGAGCTTGTCTACCAGTTGGCTGAGATACGCCGCGAGGGCAAACAGATGAAATACCTGCGGCCCGACTCCAAGAGCCAGGTCACCATCGAATACAATGACAACGGAACCCCGAAGAGAGTGCATACAATGGTTGTCTCCACCCAGCATGACGACTTTGACAGGGACGAGAAAAAGATGCTTGAGACAATTAAAAAGGATGTCATCAACATCCTTGTCCCAAGAGTTAAAGCAAATTTCGGAGATGAGGTGCAGAAGCTCTTTGACGGCAAGATCAAATACCATGTCAACCCCACCGGCAAGTTCGTCATCGGCGGACCTCACGGTGACAGCGGCCTGACAGGACGCAAGATCATTGTTGACACCTACGGCGGCCGCGGTGCCCATGGTGGCGGCGCCTTCTCAGGCAAGGACCCCTCCAAGGTAGACCGCTCGGCAGCCTATGCAGCACGCCATATAGCCAAGAACATGGTTGCCGCCGGCGTGGCCCGCGAGATGCTGGTGCAGGTCTCATACGCCATCGGCGTGGCCGAACCGGTGGGCATCTTCGTCAACACCTTCGGTACCTCGAAGGTGAAGCAGAGCGACAGTGAGATTGCCAGGATCATCGGGAAGATGTTTGACCTCCGTCCTGCGATGATAGAGAAGGAGTACGGCCTGCGCAAGCCCATCTACAGTGAGACTGCCGCCTACGGACACATGGGCCGCGAACCAAAAACCATTGAGAAAACCTTCAGATCATTCAACGGTAAGCCTGACAAGAAGATGACGGTCAGCCTCTTCAAGTGGGAGGAACTCAATAAGGTAAGTGCAATCAGGAAGGCTTTCGGACTTTAAAAAAATCATCCGGTTGGTTGCTGTCCGGCTATCTGTGGCGGCGGTATTGCCATTCGCATAGCACCCGACCGGTGACTGGCACCGGCTATATGTCAAGTCCTCAAAACGAGGCCTTCACAATACGGGCAATGTTATCCGATCTGCCGAGGGTATAATAATGTATCCCCGGCACTTCGTTTTTAAGGAGGTCGCGGCTCTGCGCCGCAGCCCACTCTATCCCCACTTCCCTCGCCTCATCATCGGTGCGGCACCGAGAGAGCTCATGCACCAGCTCCTCAGGCATATCTATATGGAAAGTTTGGGGAAGCAGGTTCACATCGGTCATGGCTGAGACCGGCTTTATTCCGGGGATGAGCGGAACGGTGATGCCCATAGCCCTGATGGCGTCGCGGAATGCGTAGAACTTCGCGTTATCAAAAAACATCTGGGTGACAATGTAGCTGGCACCCGCATCCACCTTGCACTTAAGGTTGACCATATCACTTGTCATGTTCGGAGCCTCAAAATGCTTCTCAGGATAGGCGGCAACACCAATGCAAAATGATGTTTCCGAGCTGTTCTTCAGATCAGGGTCAAGGTAATGCCCCTGGTTCATGTCGGTTATCTGCTGCACCAGCTCGTTGGTATTGCGGTGGCCGCCAGGATTGGGAATGAAGACGCGACTGCCGCGGGGAGGATCACCGCGCAGGGCCAGCACATCATTGATGCCCAGGAAGTTCATCTCAATAAGGGCGTTTTCCGTCTCCTCCTTCGTGAATCCACCGCATAGTATGTGCGGTACCACGTTGACATTATACTTGTACTTCACCGCGGCAGCCAGTGCAATGGTACCCGGACGCTTGCGCGTGACACGCCTCTCCAGCAACCCGTCGGGCCTCTCCATGAGCACCTCCTCGTTGCGGTGCGAGGTGAAATTGATATACGCCGGCTCATACTCCAGCAGCGACTCAATAGTCCTGTATATGCGCTCTATGCTGTGCCCCTTAAGCGGCGGCAGCAGCTCAAAGGTAAAGAGCGGCTTTTTTGAGTTGCTTATAAGATCAATTACTGTCGTTTTCTCCATTTTGCATATCTAAAGATTCGGGGCCAGCCACCTGGCAGCTTCTTCAATGGCTATGCCGCACCGGGCAGCATAGTCCTCAAGCTGATCCCTCCCTATCGTTCCTACATTGAAATATGATGATCCGGGTGATGCAAATATATAACCACATACCGAGGAAACGGGTACCATCACGTAGCTCTCCGTCAGTGTGACGCCTATCGTCTCCGGCACCCCGAGCACGTCAAAGATCACCTTCTTGCCTGTATGGTCGGGACAGGCGGGATAGCCCGGCGCCGGTCTGATACCCTGATACTTCACTTTGAACATCTCCGTCATGGTGAGCTGCTCGCCGGGAGCATAGGCCCAGTGATTGACTCTTATCTCGCGGTGGAGCCATTCGGCTGCCGCCTCGGCGAAACGGTCAGCAAGTATCCTCAGCATAATAGTACGGTAGTCGTCTCCCGAAAAATCTGCCGGCAACGGATCGATGGTCTTCACTGACACCACGAAGAGGCCCGCGTGATCACCCTTTTCTGCAACGAAATCAGCCAGGCAGAGGTTATGCTGACCCGGCTCCTTCTCCTCCTGGTTGCGCAGGAAGCGAAGCCAGGCTTCGCCGGTGGCCGGGTTGTTCACTAAATCGGCGTCATGGCTGCCTGCGGAGCCAGTGCCGGTTGTCAGCTTCACATCATCTCCGTGGCGTTCCGCCGGGAAGATCCCCGAGAGTGCCTCAGCCACCATCAGCCCGCCGCTGATTATGTGTTCGATCATTACAAGGGCATCATCATACAGCTTCTTCGCCTCTGCGCCCTTGACGGGATCCTTGAAGATGTCCGGATACTTGCCGTTGATCTTCCACGCGAAGAAGAAAAAAGTCCAGTCGATATACTCTGCCAGCGTCCGCAGGCTCACCGGTCCGGAATTGATCACTCCCGCAATCGCGGGTGCGGGCATCGGCTGCACCGTCATCATGCCGTTTGCCCTGGCCGCATCAAGCGATATCAGTCTCTTCTGCCTGCGCGAAGCCTCATGGTCACTGCGCAGCTTCTCATACTTCTCCCTGATGCTCCCGGCCAGTGAGCCTTCAGTTGCCACCAACCCTGACATCACAGGTACAGCTCGCGAGGCATCTTTCACATATACAGTATTATATGAATACACCGGTGCTATCCTGACCGCTGTGTGTATCTCCGAGGTGGTGGCTCCGCCTATCAGCAGCGGTGTCTTCATGCCCCGCTCCTCCATCAGTGATGCTATATGCACCATCTCCTCAAGCGACGGGGTTATCAGTCCTGACAGACCGATGAAGTCAACTTTCTCTTTATCAGCTGTTTCCAGTATCTTCTCCGCTGGCACCATCACACCCAGGTCTATCACCTCGTAGTTGTTGCACGAGAGGATGACGCCCACTATATTTTTCCCGATGTCATGCACATCGCCCTTGACCGTTGCCAGCAGCACCTTCCCGGCTGATGATGCCTCTCCGCTCCTCATCTCCGCCTCTATGTACGGCGTCAGTCGCGCCACAGCCTTCTTCATCACCCTGGCGCTTTTGACCACCTGGGGCAGGAACATGCGTCCCGACCCGAACAGATCGCCCACCTCGTTCATGCCATCCATCAGCGGGCCCTCGATAACTCTCAGAGCCCTGTCATAATGCGGACGTGCTTCCTCCACGTCATCTTCGATGTACGTATCTATACCATTGATCAGAGCGTGTTTGATGCGACTCACCACGTCAGCTTCCCGCCATGCCAGTTGCTTCGTGCCCTCTTCCTGCTTCTCACCCTTAATTGTAGAGGCATACTGCAGCAGCCTGTCTGTCGCATCCTTCCTCCGGTTAAGCACCACATCTTCTGTCAGCTGCAACAGCTCCGGCTCAATGGATGTATAGACCTGCAGCAACCCGGGGTTAACAATTCCCATATCCATGCCGGCCTTAATAGCATGATAAAGGAAGACAGCGTGCATCGCTTCTCTGACCGGGTCATTGCCACGGAACGAGAAGGAGAGGTTGCTCACCCCGCCGCTCACCCTTGCATAAGGCAGGTTTGCCTTGATGTATTCAGTGCATCTTATATAATCAACAGCGTAGTTATTGTGCTCCTCAATGCCGGTAGCTATGGCCAGTATATTCGGATCAATGAAGATATCCTCAGGTGGGAATCCCGCCTTCTCTGTCAGAAGACGGTATGACCTGTCAGCTACCTCTTTCCGTCTTTTGAAGGTGGCAGCCTGTCCCTCCTCATCAAAGAGCATCACCACGGCGGCAGCGCCATAGCGGCGCACCAGCCGGGCTTTCTTAATGAAATCCTCCTCTCCCTCCTTCAGGCTGATGGAGTTGACCACCGGCTTGCCCTGGATGCACTGCAATCCGGCCTCCAGCACCTCCCACTTTGAAGAGTCAACCATGATGGGAAGCTTCGCAATGTCAGGCTCGCTCATCAGTATGTTGATGAACTTTTTCATGGCAGCAACGCCGTCAATCATGGCATCATCCATGCATATGTCTATCACCTGTGCGCCGCCCTCCACCTGGTTACGCGCCACATCGAGCGCTGCCGCGAAGTTGCCGTCGCGTATCAGCCGCGCGAACTTTATTGATCCGGCCACGTTGGTCCTCTCCCCAATGTTGACAAAGTTGCTGTCCGGACGGATCACCAGGGGCTCGAGCCCTGCCAGGGCCGTGATGTGCTTTCTCTCCGGAACGGTCCGTGGCTTCTGGCCGGCGGCCAGGGAGGCAATCACCCGTATATGGTCAGGAGTGGTGCCGCAGCAGCCCCCGATTATGTTAACCCAGCCGTTATGAATAAATGTCTTAATGATGTTACCCATGAATTCGGCCGACTGGTCATACTCAGCGAACTGGTTAGGCAGACCGGCGTTGGGGTGTGCCGAGACGAAGAAGGGCGCCTTTGCTGACATCTCCTCCACGAACGGCCTCAGCTGCTCGGCCCCGAGGGCGCAGTTCAGTCCTATGCTCAGCAGCGGGTAGTGCGACATGGTAATGAGGAACGCCTCCAGTGTCTGTCCCGTCAGGGTACGGCCACTGGCGTCTGTGATCGTGCCTGAGACCATTACCGGTATGTCAACCCCTTTCTCCTCCATGATGCCACTGATGGCATAGAGTGCCGCCTTGGCGTTCAGACCGTCAAAGATCGTCTCCACAAGGATGATGTCAGCGCCTCCGTCTATCAGTCCGCGTACCTGTTCACCGTAGGCTTCTGCCAGGTCGGCAAAGGTCACCGTGCGGGCTCCGGGGTCATTCACGTCAGGCGACATTGAAGCGGTGCGGTTGGTGGGGCCCACCGAGCCTGCCACCCACGAGTCACGGCCAGTTTCACTGCGGTATTGATCTGCAGCCTCCCTCGCCAGGCGGGCAGCATCCACGTTCATATCATAAACCAGCTGCTCCATGCCGTAGTCGGCCATGGAAATCCTGTTTGCATTGAAGGTATTGGTGGTTATGATATCTGCACCGGCCCTCAGGTAGTCAAGGTGAATATCCCTGATAATGCCTGGCTGGGTGATGGAGAGCAGGTCGTTGTTTCCCTTCAGCGACAGAGGATGGCTGATGTACTGCGTTCCGCGGTACTGCTCCTCGGTCAGCCTGTGGCGCTGTATCATGGTGCCCATGGCGCCATCAAGGACAAGTATCCTGCCGGCAAGTGCCTCTCTGACGGATCTTTTCAATGTATGGCTGTTTTAGTTCAGCAAAACTAACTTAAAGTGACGAGATATGAAAGTAGCCTTTCGCTTTGCTCTGTCTTGCTGTCCTGCAGTCGTGCGGTCTGACGCTCTTGTCTGATTTAAGCGCAGCGAGATTATGGCGTGGTCCTGTCACCTACGTTTTCCCCGGCATCCACTGCAGCCCTGGTGTGACTCTTTGTGAATTCAACGGGAGTCATTCCAAACTGTTTCTGGAAACACTTGGAGAAGTATGAGGGATTGCGGAAGCCCACCATATAACATACTTCGCTTACGAGATAACGGTTCTCCAGCATCAGTGCCGCCGCCTTTTTGAGCCGGATAATCTGTATCAGCTCATTGGGAGTCACATCAACAAGAGTCTTGATCTTGGCGAAGAAGCCTGACCGACTGATAAACATCTGCCTGACAATGAAATCAACAGACAGATCAGTATTAGAGATGTTCTCCTCAATTATGTTATTGACCTTCATCAGGAACTCCTCATTGGATGAGTTTGGGGCAACACCACTAAGAGGCACCAGCGGCATCCTGGAGAATTTCTCAATCATGGCCTTGCGCATATCCAGGAGGTTTTTAATGCAGGCACATAGATACTTAACTGAGAAAGGCTTTTCAATGAAGATATCAACCCCGGCTTCCATTCCCTCAATCTTAGCCCTGGTATCTGTTTTTGCAGTCAGCATCACAAAGGGAATGTGGCTTATATAGAGATTGCCCCGGATGGCTTTGCAGAGCTCTATCCCGTCCATCACCGGCATCATCCAGTCACACACAAGAATTGATATAACATTGGTCTTCATCACCTCAAGAGCTTCGGCGCCATTTCGTGCTGTAAGCACATTATAATCGCCAGCCAGGGTATCATACAGAAAGACCATCATCTCCATATTATCTTCCACTATCAGAAGTGAACAGCGTCCATCGGAACAGCTGCGTGGTGCGTCATCATGCAGAATATCCTCCGGTCTGATGCCGTTCCTGTCTCCCGCCTCCTTCTCTGGTTGGCTCAGTGGCAATGTAACTGTGAACGTACTGCCCTGACCGGGTTCGGAGTCGAGAGTTACCGTTCCGTTGTGCAGGCTCACAATACTTTTGACAATGCTCAGCCCGATGCCTGTACCGGACTTATTTTCCGATATACGGTAGAAGGGTTTGAAGATATTTTCTCTTTCGTATTCCGGAATCCCGCATCCATCATCACTCACAATCATCCGGAAGTTTTGCTCTGCCTGATCAATCGTGCAATTCAGCTCAACCCTGCTTCTGGCATACTTGGCCGCATTGGTCAGAAGATTGCTAATTACCTTGGTAATTGCCTCCAGATCTACTTCAGCCTCAAAATCTTCTATCTCTGCCACACTTACCTCCACATCATGCTGAGTCATATATGGCACATAGGTCTCCACTATCGAATTAAGGAGTCCGGGTATGTTGCGCCGCGTGAAATAAAGGCTGATGTCAGAATCCTGCTCCATTTTCCTGAAATCCAGGAGCTGATTCACAAGGGAGAGAAGGCGACGGCTGTTGCGGTCAATGGTATTCAGATCATCTCTTATCTTCGTCACCTGACTGTCAGGCTTCATAAGAATCCTTTCCACAGGTGCGGTGATGAGTGACAGCGGGGTGCGTATCTCGTGAGCAATAACGGTAAAGAATCTTATCTTTTCGTCATATATCTCCTTCTCCCTCTGCTGATTCAACAACTCCATCTTCTGCCTGTGTTTCCTTTCTGATCTGCGAATAAGGTATACAAACAGCAGTATTAGAAGAAGTACCCCAAATACAACATAGAGCAGGATGAAGAAGGGTGATAACATCAGCGGCGGGTGAACGTAGATCTGAATGCTCTTATAGCTCTCCCCCCAATTGCCGTTGCCGTTTGACGAGCGGACCTGGAATTCATAACTGCCCGGAGACAGGTTCGTATATGTAGCTGTCCTGTTGTTGGAAACATAGTTCCATTCTTCATCATAACCATCCAGCCTGTAGGAGTAGCTGATCTTTTCGGGAGCATAGTAGGAGATGGCCGAGTAGGAAATGATAATATTGTTCTGGTCAGAATTCAACTCTATTCTGTCCTGGTCATTAACATCCTTCTGCAGGATGGATTTTTCACCTACCGGCACCGTCTCATTGTTCACAAGCAATCCTGTCAGGACCACATCCGGGATATTCTTGTCAATAATGATCCTGTGCGGCAGGAAGGAGTTGAACCCGTTCACTGATCCGAAATAGATGCGGCCATCCCTGGCTTTATACCCTGATGAAGCAATAAAATGATCGCTCTGCAGACCATCTGACTGTCCATACGCCGTGCATTCGCCGCTGCCCGGATCAAAGCGGAGCAATCCGTTGGTGGTGGAGAGCCACAGTATATGGTTGTCTCCCATGATGCAGCAAATGTGATCATCCTCCTCGCGAACAAACACATGCTCAAAAGTGTCATTAACGCGATTATACCGGTACAATCCTCTGGAGGTGCCCGCCCACAGGACTTTATTTTCATCAGTGAACAGTGAGTTGATGACCTCCTCCGGGTTATAAGCACCGGTTCTGCGGGGAAGGTATTCTTTCCATTCATCCCTTTCCGGGTTGTATCTTTGAAGTCCCCTTCCCAATGTGGCAAACCAGATAAAACCATCTTTGTCCTGACAGATATCAACCACAGTAACGCCTGTCTCCCTGACCTCTGAAAAGCGGTCGTTTTCACGGTCATAGATATCAATGCCACCCATGGTTCCTATCCACATGGTTGAATCACGGTCTTTGAAAATAGAGTACGCGCTCATATTTTCAAGACCGCCGTAGAGATTGCTCCTGTAGACCCTGAACCTGCCTGTGCGTGTATTGTATATATTGATACCCCCGGTGTAGGTTCCTATCCACAGTTCATCACCATCGAAACAGAGAGCATGAATATTGTGGAATGAGATGCTGTTCTGTCCGGGAACAGGCATGAAATGCCTGTAACTGCCGTTGGAAGGCCTGTATCTTATCAATCCCTTATCATCGGTCCCAATCCATATATCACCATTTTCGTCTTCGCTGATGCAGCTTACAATGTTACCTGATTTTGATCCGGTGAACTCTGAGCAACTGTTTCCATAGAAAAGTCCGTCATAGGGTGAGATATAATTGATCCCTCCGTAATAGGTGCCTATCCAGAAGCCACCCTCCCTGTCCATTGTTATGGGATAGACAAACTTGTCACTGATTGATGCAGGATTACTGTAATCCGGAATATAGTACTCGTATCTTCCTGACAGTATATCAAACATGATCATCCCCTCATCAGTTCCTACAAACAACCTGCCCGGTATATATTCGGCAATTGAATGGATGTGCATGACAGGCTCACCTGTCGGATTGAAACATGTTCTGACATCCCCGGAGTGCTTATCAAATTCCTGAACACCCATCAGCCAGGTTCCCAGCCACAACCTCCTGCTGCTGTCTTCAAAGATGGTCAGGATGTCATCATCACCCAGCGGATTATCATACCTTAGTCTGACATACTCAAAACTGCCCGATGTTTTATTGAGGCGTGCCAGTCTCTTCCCCTTCTCCCTTACCGCTGCCCATACAATATTGTCCGAGTCGACAAAGACCTTATCAACATAATTGGAAGTGCCTTCAAAGGAAAATTTCATCATGGTGGCGGTCTTAATATCATACTTCAACACTCCGTCACCATAGGTTGAGAACCATTTATTCCCATCCCTGTCTTCAGCCACTGTGTTTATAGAGGTGGTTATGCGGGTACCGTCATCAGCAATGAGGCTGATTGTGCTATATCGCTGGTTATCAATACTATAAATAAAGATGCCAGCATTGGATGCTATCCACAGGTCATTATTCTCATCAATGATCATATAGTTCACATCTGAGATCCTGAACTCGCTCCCGGCCGGCGTACGCAGTCGTTCAAAACGGTCACCGCAGTACCGGTATATCCCGTCTCGTGTCCCGGCCCATATACAGCCGCTTTTATCCACGCAGATGCTTGCTATGGAATTTGATCCCAGTCCATCTGCAGAGGTGAAATGCCTGAAATGCAGCGGCACTGACCTGTCTGCCCCCATGCACTGCAATGCCGGTGCAAGAAATGCGGCGCACAGGACAATGAGGATGATTGCTTTCGACATCGTAAAGTCGATAGCCGGCCTCCTTAGGGAACCTGGCAGGTCCTGGTTGTCACTATTTTTTTTCGGCAGCTTCACCCGCACAACTAACTTCATTCAATAAAAGGGTGCAAGGTACAATTTCCTGAGCAACCCGGAAACGTTAACGGACTGCAAAAGCAGTCCGTTATCCGAATTCCGTTGTGTATGATGACCGGGGCCCTGTTCTTAATAGCCCGGGTTCTGTTGCAGGTTTGCATTGGAGTTCAATGCATTCATCGGAATGGGGAACAGCTGGGTATATCCGTCGGGGAGAGCGTCATGGTTGAACCAGCTTTTTGTGGAATATGTTCCGAAGCGTATCATCTGCATACGTCTCTGAGCTTCGCAGGCAAACTCCCAGCCCCACTCGTCATACAGACCTCCAAGGGTCACTGCTGCAGCATCAGTCCCGCTCTGTGACAGAGGCTGTGAGTTCTCCAGACCAGGCAGATCATCCCAGGTTATGACTCCGTCTTTGACATCCCTCCACTGCTGAAGTGTGAGTGATCCCCAGCCCAGCTTACCATACTGGATTTTTGTGTTCCCCTGAAGATCAGCCAGACTAATAGCCGGTGCGGGATCAACAGCACGCTGGCGCACGGTGTTGACAGCAGTCACAGCTTCACCCTCATTCTCTCCCAGGCGAAGCAGGCACTCAGCCTTGCTCAGGTATGCTTCAGCAAGACGGAAATAGGGGAAGTCATTGCTCCAGTAGAATTCTGTCTCCAGATCCTGCTCGAATTTATTGACCCTGTAACCAAAATCAATGCTCGTCATAGACTCGCCCGCATCATTCTTGCAGGTAAGCGAAGGCAGGTAATTGATGCATGTCCAGATAAGTTCAGTGGGATCATCTTTCCCCATTTGTGGTCCAATCATCCAGGTTTTTTCGAGACGGGGATCGTCTTCAGCATAACTCTTGATAAACTGCGGATTGGCGCAGCTGCCACCCCATGTCTGATAGTCCCATCCGAAATGGTTCTTGGCTACGGGAGGATACCATTTTGCACTTTGGCAGAAAGTCCTGGAATAATACTTGCCGTCATAGGGAACAGCAAAGATTACCTCGGGATTGGAAGGACCAAGCTCTACCTTGAAGTTATCCGAGTAGTCGGCAGCCAGACTGTAAACACCTGAAGTGAGTACAGCATTGGCACAATCGAGAGCTGCCCTCCATTGAGCGGTACCGGTATAGACTTCTGCGTTCATATAAACACGCATCAGTGCCATCATCACACCCCAGTGGTTGAGACGTCCGTATGAGAGCATATCCGCACTCTTGCTCAAACTCTCAGCGGCAAGGATATCAGTAAATTCAGACACAACAAAATCATATACCTGCTGACGGGTGGCCTGTACAGGCAGCTCATCATTGAAGTTGACCACAAGAGGCACATTACCATGAGTGTCAAGCAGTATAGAATACCAGAGAGCGCGTATTGCACGCAGCTCATCAATAGTGCCGGCTTTCAGCTCCTCATCCATCTCATACTTGCCTGCCTCAATCTCGTCCTTGACGCTGTTGGCCCTGTTGATGCCAAAGAAACAGGTCTCATAGGTATTCTGTGGCTGCCACTGCTCGGAGGTCCAGGTGTGCTTGTGCATACGCTGGTAAGTACCACCGTCATCCCATCCGTTCGGACGAACGGGGCTGATTATTATATCGCCGGGTTCTTCCTGGAGATCAAACAATCCCTGCCAGTCCATTATATACTGCAGGGGCACATACGCACCCCCCAAAAGGGCAACAATATCTTCCTGGGATGCAGTGAATGACTCCTCGGTAATCTCTGAGTATACCTCTTCATCCAGATTGAAACAGCCTGTACAGCAGAACACTGCTGCAGCCATCATAATCAATAATCCTATCTTAAATTTTTTCATATTGCGATCAGTTTTAGAAAGTCATGTTCACACCGAACGTAAATGAGCGTACGGTAGGATACTTGTCACGTGAGTCCGTTCCGGGGTCAATGGCTCCGTCTGATCCGTAAGTCATTCTTACTTCAGGATCAAGACCTGTATAACCGGTGAGGGTTGCCACATTGTAAACGGAGGCATAAATCCTGAGATTCTGTATGCTCCTGATATTCGAGGTATTGAATGTATAACCCAGAGTCACATTGTCCACCTTCCAGTAGTCGCCGTCTTCTATATAATAGCTCAGATAACGCTGTGAATCACTGATAGTGGTTTTCTCCCCGGTTTTTTGACCGGTCTTCGGATCAACAATGTCGATCTCGTCAAAAGCGCTGTTAAGAAGGTTATACTGAATATTGGGATTGCCATAATACATCTTCTGATAATTCAGAATCTGGAAAGCAAATGCTCCTCTCATACTGACAGCCGCATCCAGACCCTTGTACTGGAAGTTGTTGTTCCAGTTAAGGAAATACTTGGGAACACCGTTGCCGAGTATCTGCCAGTCCTCCTGCCCGGCATTTTCTGCCAGGTCATAATACTTGCTTACCGGAGCACCATCTTCATAATTATAACGTTCAACCAGCCAATAACCTCCGGCATTGAGACCAACTGACCTCAGACCGTAAAAGTTACCGAGTGCCCAGCCTTCTTTCACACGGTGGGTTGTGGTCTGAATGGGCTCACCGGTGTGACCTGTGTCGAAAAAGTCAGTGGTGAGCTGGAATTCCTCATTCTGTAATGACAGAAGCTTGTTCTGGTTAGAAGAATAAGTCAGGCTGGTGTTCCAGTTGAAGTCCGCAGTCTGAACAGGTATGGCGTTGAGCATAACCTCCAAACCACGGTTACGTATCTCGCACACATTGGCATACATATACTTATACTGATAAGGAGGAGAAGGCACTTCATAGTAGTAAATGCCGTCTTTGGTATCTCGCTGATACACATCCACTGAGCCGTTCAACCTGCTGTTCAGCACACTGAAATCGAATCCCACATTGTACTCATTCTTCCTTTCCCAGCGGAGGTTGGGGTTCGCATTGCGAACGGGTTCCAGAGTCTGGATGTAATCACCGTTATAGAAGAAATACTGACTGTAGTCAAGGGATGCAAGTGACTCATAGTTTGATGATGCATCAATACCTGTTATACCGAAGCCTGCGCGCAGCTTGAGGTTGTCAAGCCAGGTCACATCACTCATAAAGTCCTCATTATTGATACGCCAGCCCACGGAAATACCCGGGAAGTTACCCCATTTGTTATTGGCCCCGAACTTTGATGAACCCTCCCTGCGGAATGAAGCCATCAGCAGATAGCGGTCATCAAAATTATAGGTGGCACGGGCAAACAACCCGATGAGCCTTGTGTTGGACTTCGATGATGAGACCGAACCAAGGCCTTCCTTTATTCCCAGGCCCCTGCCAAGGGAGTTGTAGGTGTAACTGTCACTCGGGAAATTCTTGTTAGAAGCACCGAAACTCTCCCATGTGCTGTTCTCATAGTTATAACCCACTATAGTAGTAATATGATGATTGCCACCCAGGGTTTTGCTCCAGCTAGCGCTCAGCTCGGCCATATCATAAATAAAATCCGAGGTATAGCGTGATGCATACCCATTGTCACCACCCTCGGTATTGCTTACATCCTTCTTGGTGTAATAGTAGCCCGAGAGATAACCTTGCCCCTTACGAGTATACATTGCCTTAAAGGTCAACGCATCCGTCGGCTTGAACTCCAGCCCTCCGGTAGCACGCAGATTGCGTGAACGGGTCATGCCTATGCGCTCATTGAGATATGATACGGGGTTATCATAAAAATATACCGATCTTTCGACGTAATTGCCATCATCATCATATACCGGCTGCGTGGGATTCTGAATGCAGGCCATGCGATAGATATAATCGTAATTGTTGGGCATGTCTGTCTTCGCCTCATTAGCTATCAGGGAGAAATTGGCGCTCAGCTTGTCATCAAACATTGAATGGGCTATCTGCAGACGGGCCCGGATATTATCTGTTCCCGATGTCTTCATTGTGCCCTGTTTCTGATCATAGGTCAGCGTGGCCAGGTATCCGGTCTGGGTTGAACCTCCCCTGAGTGTCAGGTTACTCACATGCGAAATGGCCGTACGGCTGATCTCATCCAGCCAGTTGACATCAGCCCCGAGATCAGACTCGTTGGCTCCTGACCATGACATCCCCTCAGCCCACTTCTCGCGCAGCTGCGTGGCGCTCATAAAATCAGGCTTCCTGAGCCATGACGAGGTAGAGATGTAACCATTGTATTCTATAGTGGGCGCCTGATCTTTCTGCAGTCCCTTCGTGGTGATGATTATCACACCGTTTGTACCGCGGGTACCATAGATAGCCGTGGAAGATCCGTCCTTCAGAACGTCAATTGATACTATATCTTCCGGAGCAACGGTCCCGAATGATCCGGGTACACCATCAACCAGGATCAGGGGATCAGTTGTTCCCGTAATGGTTGAAAAACCTCGAAGCAATACTGATGTGGTTGCCGTGGGGTTACCTGAAGGAAGACTGATCTGAAGGCCTGCCACCTTCCCCTGAACCAGTTGCCCGGCATCAAGGATGGCCCCCTTGTTGAACGCTTCGGTCTTGACACTTGCCACGGAACTGGTCACATCAGCCCTCTTCTGGGTTCCATAGCCGATAACAACAATCTCATCCAGTACCGAGACATTCTCCTCAAGAACGATGCGGAAATCTCTTGTGCTGCCAACAGTCACCTCACGGGTGACATAGCCGAGGTAAGATATGACTATCACTGACTCCGGTCCGGCGACCTCAAGAGAGAACCTTCCGTCGAGGTCGGTGACAGTGCCATTCACTGTTCCCTTCTCAATAACGTTCGCACTTATTACCGGCTCGCCGGCCTCATCAACAACAGTACCGGTAATTCTGACAGCCGGCGCCATAGCTTCCCTTTGAGCCGCACTGGCATAACTCCCGGTGAAAATGAACAGGAGAATGCAGAGTACTCCACCAAGCAGTTTTCTGGTGGTTTTCTCTTTTTCTAATTGCAGGAATACATTCATATTTCTCAACATTTATTAGGTTATATTATTATGGTTTCGATGATTATTTCACTTTCCATTCAATGATGCCGCCTGAAGATCCCTTCTGCGGACGGGCAGTTATCTTCAGACCTGCCGTTGTCACAGGCTTGAACTTAAGGGTATTGTATCTGTCTTTCTCTACTGTGTATTCCCCCTCACTGTCAACAGGCTGCCACCGGCCCTCACCGGTGAGATAAAAGAGCTCCCAGGATTGAGGAACGCGGTAGTTTACATCATAATGATCAAAATCGAGCCAGTAAACCTGAGCCTCCGAGACTGTCTCCACTCTGTCAAAGAGGTAAGCCACACTTTCATCCTGTCCTCTGTTGCCAAACCAGCAATAGTATGGCTTGCCTATATCTGATGAGCTCTCCGGCTCCCACTGGTCATTCACTCCCCAAACGGGGATGCCTGGCAGATCAGTGCCTGCACTCTGATAGAGTGCTGCACTGTTGAAGCCCGGCCACCCGTTCTCCTTCTCATCCGGCTTCAGGGCATGTGCCCTTGATGCAATGGTGGATTCCGGAGAAGGATAGGCTCCGTCAGCACTGGTGGGCATCCATATGATCATCTGACCCGCTCCCCTGTTGCACCATGTAGAATATGGAATTGCAGTGCAGGTGTCTTCTGTTACACTACCTTCATTATCAACCTGCCCTGCAATTCCAATCAACTTTACAACCCCATTTAAGAAATCCTTGTCGTATATAGCTTCAAACTCCGTGTTTTCAGGGATGAATTTGTTGAAGACATTTCCGTCAGGCTGATCACGGCCTTCAAGACAATAGACAACTGGTCCCCGTTCAATTGCCAGCTTGCCCGCATCAGCCTTAACATTGTCATGGGCCTTTACCCTTCTTACCTCCATCGGCAGATTAAGCTCAACCAGGTCGCCGACAGTCCAGTTTCTGTCTATCGTCACATATCCATCCTTCTGCTTTCCTCTGAACTTCTTTCCGTTGACACTTATAGTCACAGACTTTGCACCATCAGTATAGGTATAAAGATCAGTCCCCACCGGGTTGCTACGTGTCCATCCCGGGATACGGAACTTGACTGCAAACCTGCCTGGCTTTTCCGGAGTGACGGCAATTGTAACACTGCCATCCCACGGGTATCTGGTAGTCTGTACTACTGATATCCGGTTGCTTTCTGTCTCTATTGCTGCACGCCCCCTCGTATACATATTAATATATATATCATCTCCCCTGACAGCATACATATATCCGGGCACTGATGCTATGAAGCGTGTTACATTTCCCGGGCAACAGGCACATCCGAACCATGGCTGACGTTCATGCTGCCCCATTGATTCCAGCGGATTGTCATAGAAAAACAGATCACCGCTGAGTGAGACCCCGGAGATGACCCCGTTGTACATGGCTCTCTCATATACGTCAACATACTTTGCATCGCCCGTGGCAAGGAACATCCTGTAATTCCAGTATACATTGGCTATCGAGGCACAGGTCTCACAGTAATTTTCCATATTATGGAGCTCATAATCAGGACCGAATCCTTCGCCCTGCGGGCGCGAGCCTATTCCTCCTGTAATATATAGCTTCCTGCCTGCCATGTTCTCCCATAACCGTTTGATGGCCCTCAGGTAATCATGATCGGCGGTGAGCATTGCCACATCAGCCACTCCGGAATAGAGGTATCCTGCACGAACGGCATGCCCAACAATCTCATTCTGTTCGAGGATGGGCATATGGTCCTGACTGTATTCACTCAGTTTATGCCCGTCAGTTCCGCGGCCCGTCTCCTCAATGAAGTACCTTGCCAGGTTAAGATATCTCTGCTCACCGGTGGTCTTGTAAAGTTTACTCAGGGCCATCTCTACAATAGGGTGGCCTGAAGGAACATGCTTCTGCCCTTCATCAGGTCCGAATACCTCACAGATAAGATCGGCATTCTTTATAGCCACATCCAACAGGCTGCGCTTGCCGGTGGCCTGATAATGCGCAACAGCAGCCTCATACAGGTGCCCGGAATTATATAACTCGTGACTGTTGATTCTTTCCCATCTTGAGGAACCCCACCATCCCGACAGGCGTTCACACCTGTTCGTAACACAGGTGGTGAGATAGCCATCAGGCTCCTGCGCTGCGGCTATGAGGCCGATGACGCTGTCAAGGTAATGGTCAAGAAGGGGATCATAATGAGCAGCCAGCGAATATGAGGCTCCTTCAATTATCTTATACGGATCAGTATCATCAAACGAGAAGTCACCCTTATGCTCTCCCCCGATAAGCCCTGCAGCCAGGGCGAAATTGTCAAACCTGCCATTCACTTCACTCTGACGAAATGCAGAAGGGATGCTGACTGTGCGATTGATCTCTATCCTGGGAGCCCAGAAGCTGTCAGTCAGCCGGACATTGGTGAATGATACCTCTCTGATCGGCTGAATATCTGTCTCTCCACTGCATGAGCACAGTAGAGACAACCCGGCAAAAACAGGAAAAAGAAGAAGATGAATTGTTTTGACATGCATAATATTCAGTGGAACTAATTGTAGCAACTCAAAGGTATGGAACAAGAGTAAGCCCGGGTAGCAGCATTGTCCTTAATGCTGACAAAATTGTCCAACAATTGAAAAAAGTTTTCAGTCGCCTAACATCACTGTACTGGCACGTTTGTCCAAATTCATATTTGGATTATTGGTATAGTTTTTCGGACAATTGTTACCGGTCGGTTTTCAAAATAGCATCTACTTTTATATCAATGAATCATCCGGAAAACAAAAGTTAAATCCAAAAAATAAAATGATGAAAAAGATTTATGGAGATCTTCTGATTGTTATCATGATGTCATTTGCCCTGGCCGGCTGTATCAAGTATGATACGAACCCTGATGTGCCCTGGGTTGAACCCAAGGCTGTAGACATGTCAGGAAGCGGTTCACTGAAGGTGGGATTCGGGGATGAGGCACTGACAACAAACAGCACCTACACCTGGTTGCTTAGCGAGACAACGTTACAGATTGATGTTACCGTTGACGTGGATCAGTATGTGAATGGTGATGATTTGATTCCGGGAGGCGCCTATGAGATTGGCAACTTCATGCTGCCCGCAGCAACGGTAAATGAGTTCACCGGAATCTTTGCATCGGAACTTGATGAGTCAACCTTTTATGCAGTTGAACCTGACGGCACCGTGGTGGAGGAGATGACTTCATACAAGCCCGGCATGTGGGTCGACGGTGAGGGTTACTCCGGCGGCTGGTCAACCAGCGCCATGTTCTGGCAATGGTATATATGGGAGGGCAAGACTGACAAAAACGGGAACGAGATCGGATATGACTACAGCTCTGAAGTCTATGGAAACACTGCAGGGCTGTTCGTGATTGGCAGCAACCCCTCCAACGTGGCGGCAGTAGCAGGCGAGACAGTAACCTCAAAGGCAAAGATAGTGGCCGGAGATGTTACCTATGACTGGATTGTGAATGTCAACTTCGCCGGCGAGATATCTGAGAAGCTGGAAGATGAAGGCATGCTGGTACGTGGAATGGGTGAGACGGCTGTGGAGACAGGAAGCTCCTACCAGTTGCTTGCCGATGAAGAGGGCATTGAACTGACATTTGAGGTGAACCTGCAGGAATTCATAGACAGCGAAGAATGGCAGATAGGAGGATTTAAAACAGACCTGGCTGCTATAAATGAATACTTTGGAGCCGACTTTGAGGCTACAACCATAACAAACTTCTATCCTGTTGAGCCCTCCGGTACCGCGGGGACAGCATGGTCATCCTACCCGCCCGGACAATGGGTTACTGCTGATGGTACCGCTGCCGACTACTCAAGCGGAGCAATGTACTGGCAATGGTATCTGTATGAGACAACCGAATATGACTATGATCTTGAGGGCAATGAAGGATACTTCCTGCTGGGCGCCAATCCGGGTAATGCAGCATCACTCTCAGGTACATCAGTTGTATCCAATGCAAAGTTTGTTGTCGGAGATAAAACCTACAACTTTAAGGTGACGGTTAATTATGGCGAAGGGGCAGTGCCCGCCGAGAACTTCCCTGATGTGCCGCTTACAGGATCAGGCTATCCGTTCCCCTATAGCGCCGGAGTGTCAGAAGCAAACCAGTTCAGCTGGTACACTGATGAGAATGGCATTTATATCTTCGCTGACGTTTATTCACCTACAGTAATAGATGCGGGCGCCTGGGAAATCATGGGCTTCGTTATCAATCCGGAAGAGCTTCAGACAGCCTTTGGAATTGAGGCAGGCACATGGGATATCTCCACCTTCTATCCTGTTGAGCCCTCCGGCACCGCAGGGACGGAATGGACGTCATATGCTCCCGGACAGTGGGTGGCAGCAGACGGCTCAGCAACCGACTGGAGCGGCGGGGCTATGTTCTGGCAATACCAGGTCGGAGGCACCTACTATGATAGTCACACCACCGAGGGATTGCTCCTGATCGGAACAAACCCGGAAAATATTGCTGACCTCGACGGCCAGACCGTAGTATCAAAGGCAAAATTCTTTGGCAAGGACTGGATAGTATCAGTCAAATACCACAACACCTATCCCACCAGCGGCTCGGGTAACGTTGGAGCACATACATATACATGGGCCCTTACCGAGACAGGTGTGAACATAGTTGCAAACTGCTCCGCAGCCCTGACCGATGAATCATGGAACTGGTTCGGATTCCCGCTTAACGAGATCTATATCAATGATTACTATAACATTACTATAGATGAGCTCGCCGGAACGATAGAATCAGGACAGGCTACAGACGCCACCGATGGCTTCTATCCTGTAGACTCAGAGGGCACGCGACTGGAAAAATGGACCAGCTACGCTCCGGGCATGTGGTTCGGCGCCGATGGTAATCCATGGGATTGGGGCTATGACTCATGGGGCAACTTCTGGCAGTACTATGCGGTTGCCACACATGATCATGCAATACCCGACCTGATGCTCTTCGGTAACTTTGGTGATGTGACCTACAATGCTCCCGGCACTACAGGAACCTCCAAATCCATACTGAACGGCACATTGCAATGGAACGTAACCATTAATATTGTTGACTGATAATTAATAAGTACTTCTGAGCTTACCGGCCGAAGCCGGTAAGCTCTTTTTATTCGCTTTTCATGAGAACCCGCTTTATTATACTGCTTTCTATCCTGCTGACATTCTTTTCATGCTCAGAGCCTGAACCGGATCTGCCCGTCATTGTGATTGATGAAAACGGACTGGCTGAAAACATGTTTACAGAATGGCCCTCTTATGATCCTGTAATCTCCTATAAATTCAGCGATGACTATCCTGATTATGAGATGCCCACCAGGAATCTGCCCTATACCGGAAGGAACCTCGACTGGACCATGCACGATGGCTGGTGGTCTTTTTATGCAGGGACAAAAGCAAATCCGCTGATAACAGAAGAAGCAGTGCAGCCGATGCTGGAACGCCTGAACACCGACTTCGCATATATTCGTGATGTGATGGGCTGGCCACCTGATATGGCGGTTCAGAACGGCTACAGGAGCGCAGTGTTCCTGTATGGTTCAGGACTGAGCACAGACAATGCAGACAATACCGAAACTGGAGGATGGCAGAGCTGGGTCTCAATAAACAATACTGACTGGCCGGTGATCCTTATATCCTATTATCCGGTCTACTGCTTTGACCCGGATTGCAATTACCAGGATATTGAATTTCAGACTGATGCCGTGGTTCATGAGGGCATCCATACAATGTTCTCATCCATGCCCGGAAGGAATAACAAAGCCTGGTTTCATGAGGGCAGTAACTGCTGGCTGCAGGCCACCATGGAGCTTGACCGCTCCGGACTGACCGATTACAGCGGTCTGAAATTCGGATGGCTGGCCGCAGGAAGCATCATTGCTCCTTTTATTCCCATTGAATGCTATGGCGGCTGGCTGGCAGACGGATCTTTCGGAGGACCGAACTATGAAGGCCTGAATGACAATACCCGCCGCATACTGGGAGGAGTGCAGTACAGTGAGGTATTCCCCACATTTCTTGCCGAATACCTTGGCTATTACAGCATCCCGTGGATATGGCAGAATTGCCGGGGCATGGTACTCTCAGGTATGGGAACGGTCATGGGGGAGGAACAGATGAGACGGCTCATACAGGAGTACCGTGCCAGGCTCTGCCTTGCTGACCTGGGCCGCTACGAGGCTGCTGTGCTTAGGATGTACAATGACAATATGGGAGTGCGTATCTATTCGGAGTTCAGCACCGCACCGGCAGAAGACTGGACAGCTACACCCTATGCGGCAACAACTCCTGATGATGATGGCTGGCTTATCCCTGAAGAGAGAACCCTTCCCGGATGGACAGGCGCCAATATAATACCTCTGAAAGTGGAGGGTGAGAGTGTTTCCGTGACCTTTGATGCCATGGATAACAACATGTCGCTGCAGCTATGCTATCGTACTGCTGAGGGTGAAACCATATATAGTGATCCGGTCACCGGGGGCGATTGCACCATTGTTACCAGGGTCCTCAGGCCGGCCAATGATGTAGTATTTGCTGTCATCACCAATCTTGATTATACCTATTCTGTCATCAACCAGCGTTCCCTTCATTATGCCTACCGGCTTAAACCCGGTCAGGGAGTAAAGACCACAGCTGATATTCATACTGACTGGTTCAACTGGAGAAATTAAGACAAAAAGGATTTGGGATTTGGGATTTGCGATTAACCCCGGACCCACCCGATAACCTCCGCCGTCATACGGTTGAGCCGCCGCGGCCACCGGCGGCGGGGCGGGGACAGCTGCCGGCCCGCACGGGTCACTGACAGCACCACGCCAATGATTGTCTCCGGGCCGGCAGGCTCATCGGCGCGCGCGGCGGCGTCACCGCAGGTGACAATAAGCATGCGTCCGGAATCGGTGATCACCCGGGTAATCCTGTGCAAAACGAAGCCGCCGTCGCGCCGTAACGCAACTATCTGCCCCGCCGCCGGTGGCCCCTCACCACGCGGACCTATCACCACCGTATCCCCCGGCCTGATGGCGGGCCACATGCTGAAGCCCCCGGCAGTGACAGCCACAGTGCGCCCCTCACCAAGCATCTTAATGATAGTGGCGACGGCAAGCTGCTTCTCTTCCGTCTCGCGTAGCTTCAGATAATCACGTATGCTGCCGTCAGGCAGGAACGAGAGCCTGCTCACCCGTACCAAGGATGCCAGGTCATCTGCTGCCCCTGCCAGCCTTGCCGCTGCCGCTGCGTCCCAGTTTTGCTGAATGCAGTTGGAAAGTATCAGTGCCACCGCTTCAGCGCCGGCGACGGGCTCCGACACGTTGGCCGTACCATGCCTGATGATCCACAAATGGTCAAGAGGAGCCGAGCGGGGTTCATCATTGCGATAAACAGGTGTATTGTGCATCACCCACCTGCCGTCCTCGCGGCGCAGCACCAGCCTGTCGTCATGAATGACCCTGTCGCCCGCCCTGTCAAATATCCATGCCAGTGTGGTCTTGCCGCTGCCGGAGCGGCCCGTGAAGAGCCATCCCCTGTTGCCGCACAACACCCCGGAGCCATGGATCATTATATCACTGGCCCGGGAGAAAAGAAAGTAAAGCAGCAGGCCGTCAAGGGGCCAGGGAAGAGGATCAACAGTAATATTAGTTGTGCCGGCGATTTTATTATCAGCTGTAAGATCAGATCCGTGCTTGTCGTGGGCAGCCCTGGTATGGGACTGTCCCTCTGATTTATCATCACTGGAATCATGAGTCAGATGATCTGTATCAAAGGACTCCGTGGCAGAGGATTTTCCTGAATTGTAACACCCGGGGCCGCTTTGAGGCTGGGCTTCTGATGTATTGTCACTGTAATCCTGATGCAGGTTATCTGCAGAGTAAGACTCCGGCAGAGAATCTGAGTCTGTAGCATCGTGAAGGGTGTCTGCAAATATCCGCCACCGCATTTCACAGTGAGGCATTACCAGCAGGGCCGTCCTCTCCGGATCCTTCAGGAAAACACGTGCACAGGTCACTCCCTCGCCCAAGAACACCTCCCAGAATGGCTCGCCGGAGTTGCGCACTCCGCCCGGCACCTCCTCCATCAGCTGAGCATCAAACACCTTCACCGCCCCGGCAGGGATCTCTCCCGCGCCCGGCTCAACCTCCACAACCAGGTCAGGCTCCGCCTCGGCAATCATGAAGGGAATGCCTGCATCAGGCATCGCAGGGTCACCATCGGTAAACATGCCCGGGGCGGTGTCAATAAACATAATATCCTGCTCCTCATACAGCACCTCAAAGGCCCTGAAACGCTCATCGGGACGTATGTCCACACCCTCGCGTGAACAGAGCCTGATCCTCCTCCCCGCTATGATCAGGTCAACGGTCACGGCTCGCGGAACTGAAGAAATTCCTGTATCTCCCTGAAGAACTCCAGCGCATCTTTTTCGGCAACATCACGTTCAACGTCGAACTCTTCCACTATCTTTGACGTTATATCACTGATGGCTCGCTTCCCGTCAATTTTCTCCCAGATAAATGCACCGGTCTCGGTAAGCCTGTAGAGTGAATCCATGTCGGCAATGTTTCCCGTCAGCGGTATCAGCAGATACTCGTCGTTTATCCTGCGATAAACAACCGCCGGCGAATGGGAAGGTATGGAAGAGAGAGTAATCATAATCATTCAATCAACTCAAAGATAGCCAATTTCAGCCTATCTTTGGAAATCTAAATCATAGAGCAGAAATGTCAAGAAAAAAACAACCCGCTAAAAACGGAATTGATCAGAAAAAACTTATTGAGCTCATCATCAAGGTGATGGCAAAGAATCCCAGGCAACCACTTAACTACAAACAGATAGCCTCGCGCCTTCAGTTCACGGAAAAAGAGGAGAAGAGAGCCCTCTCTGACGCCCTCCTGAGGATGAAGAAAGACAGCACCGCCGAGGAGCGGGGCCACGGCAAGTACATCCTCAAAGCCGTCGGAGGTTATATCACCGGCACCATCGATCTTACCAAGTTCGGATACGCCTTCGTGATAACTGATGAGATGGAGGATGATGTCTTTATCGCAGCGCGAAATCTTAATACCGCACTGCACGGCGACCAGGTGAAGGTGTTGCTTTATGCGCGCCACAAGGGCAAACGCCCCGAGGGCGAAGTGGTGGAGATCATCAGTCGCTCACGCTCCACCTTCGTCGGAACCATCGAGCTGACGAAACAGTTCGCCTTCCTCATCCCCGACAACAAGAATATGCCCTTCGACCTCTTCATACCCCTCTCTAAACTTAACGGGGCAAAGCAGGGACAGAAGGCGGTGGCACGGATGGTGGAGTGGGACCAGCGTTCGCGTAACCCCGTGGGTGAGATAACAGAGGTCCTCGGTAACCCGGGAGAGAACGACACCGAGATGCACGCCATCCTGGCTGAGTTCGGTCTCCCCAACAGGTTTGAGCCGGAGATCGAGGCTGCCACCGAAAAGATATCCGCTGAGATAATCCCGGAAGACATAGCCGCGAGACGCGATTTCCGCGAAGTACCTACATTCACAATTGACCCTGAGGATGCGAAGGATTTTGATGACGCCCTGTCACTAACCAGGCTGCCGAACGGCAATATGGAGGTAGGAGTGCATATTGCAGACGTGACCCACTATGTCAGGCCCGGATCAGCCATAGAAAAGGTTGCCCAGGAGAGGGCCACCTCAGTCTACCTCGTTGACCGTACCATACCCATGCTGCCGGAGAGACTCTCAAACCATATCTGCTCCCTTAACCCCGGCGAGGATAAACTCACCTATTCGGCGGTCTTTGAGCTTGACGTGAAAGCCAATGTCATCAGTGAATGGTTCGGAAGAACAATCATCAGATCAGATATGCGCTTCTCCTATTCAGAGGCCCAGCAGGTTATCGACACCGGCGAAGGCGAGATGAAGGAGCAGCTTCTGGCCCTCCACAACCTGGCACAGCTCCTTCGTAGCAGACGCTTCGCCACAGGCTCGTTCGCCTTTGAACGACTGGAAGTCAAGTTCAACCTCAGTGAGAAGGGTGTACCCCTGGGTATCCTCTTCCGTGAGTTCGGCACTGCCAACCAGCTCATCGAGGAGTTCATGCTGCTGGCCAATAAACGGGTTGCGGAATTCGTGGGCAGGAAACTGAAGGGAAAAACATTCGTCTACCGTATCCATGACAAGCCCGATCCCGAGAAACTGAGCTCATTCAGCTATTTCATCAAACGATTTGGCTATGAGCTTGATACAGAGAACGTAAAAGGCCTCCCCGCTGCCATGAACAAGCTGATGGACGAGGTAGCCGGCAAGAAGGAGCAGAACATAGTTGAGACCCTCGCCCTGCGCTCAATGGCCAAGGCTGTTTATTCAACAGATAATATAGGCCACTACGGCCTCGCGTTCAGTCACTATACCCATTTTACCTCGCCCATCCGCCGCTATCCTGATATGATGGTGCACCGTCTGCTGACAAAATACCTCGAAAAACAACCGGCACGTGACAAGGATAAGTATGTAAAGCTGTGCGAACACTCCTCAAGGATGGAACGCCTGGCCACCGATGCCGAAAGGGCATCAATCAAATACAAACAGGTGGAGTTCATGAGCGACAAGATAGGGAAGGTGTTTGAGGGAGTCATCTCGGGCGTTACCGAGTGGGGCATCTATGTTGAGATTATTGAGAACCAGTGCGAGGGGATGGTTGCCATCAGGGAGCTGCAGGACGACTACTTCGAGTATGATGAGGAGAACTACTGCATCCGCGGCCGGCACTCAGGAAAGGTTTATATGCTTGGTGACAAGATCAGCGTTGAGGTGGTGAAGGCTGATCTGCAGAAACGGCAATTGGATTACAGGCTTGCCGACTCGTCTGAAGAGAATTAACTGAATCTCTTGTCTGCCGCCTCGTCTGAGACAGATCAGAAGTCGCAGCCTGCCAACCCGTCTGAAGAGGATTAGCCGGATTTCCTGCCGGCCTGGTCACTGCTGATCAGTTCCAGCAGCCTGTCCAGCGCCTCGGCCTCGGGAACATTTTTATATACCGGCTCGGTGCCTCGATAGATGTGCACCTTGCCCTCCGCGGCGCCTACATAGCCGTAATCGGCCCCCGCCATCTCGCCGGGACCGTTGACAATGCATCCCATGACAGCTATCTTCATCCCGGTGAGGTGGGCAGTGGCAGCCTTCACCTTCTGCACTGCCTCCTGCAGATTGAATTTCGTCCTCCCGCAGGTGGGACATGATATGTACCTGGTGCGGGTGATGCGTGCTTCCGTGGCCTGCAGGATTGAGAAAGCCAGACTGCGCAGCGGTTCTCCCTGAAGGGTGCCGCTGTTGCTTATGCAGAGTCCCGCCGGATGACGTGCAATGAAGAATCTTCCAAGAAGAGCGGCTGCTTCTATGGCCAGTTGCTCCGGACCATCACAGCTGAAAACCGGATTGAGCAGTCTGTCAAAGGCCTGCATGCCTGACATGGACCGCAGCTCATCAGGTGAGATCGTCAGCGCTTCACCACTGAATACGGTGCCGGACTCATCAATGAAATAAACTGATTCACCGGTAATTCCAGTGGACTCATCCGTGAAACCAACCGTATCCACGGATATATCTGCGGGCTTGTCAGGGAGTCCTCCTGACACTTCAGGGGGATACGTCTGATCATCACGACGTACTCCTCTGCCGGCAACGTAAACCTGCGGCAGCCACGGATCACCTGAGGGCCTTCGCTCCAGCGGGGTAACCGGAGTTTCCACTCTTCCTGCCTCCCCGGCCACAGCGTTTATAATGGCACGTGCCACAGGTATCTCTGCCTCGGGCGGTTCCGAAAGGGAGACCCTGACTGTATCTCCTATACCCTCTGCCAGCAGCGTGCCGGTGCCGGCAGCGGAGATGATACGGCCGTCCTCTCCCTCACCGGCTTCGGTGATGCCCAGGTGAACGGGGAAAAACATTCCCTCGTCAGCCATCATCCTTACCAGCAATCGGTTGGCCGTTACCATCGTCAGAGTGTCGGACGACTTCATTGAGACAACAATCCTGTGAAACCCTTCATTCGTGAATATCTTCAGGAATTCAATGGCCGAGACAACCATCCCCATCGGAGTGTTGCCGTAACGGGTCATGATGCGGTCAGAGAGAGAGCCGTGATTCACCCCTATGCGTACACCGGTGCCATACTCCTTACATATTTTTATCAGGGGCAGAACACGCTCCCTGGTCCACTCCAGCTCAGCCATCCACTCGCCTTCTGTCAGCTCCTGCCTGATGAATGAAGCCCTTTTATCAGCATAGTTGCCGGGATTGATGCGGACTTTCTCCACAATGCGCGCCGCCGTCTCGGCAGCAGCAGGATTGAAATGTATATCAGCACACAGCGGCGTGTCAAATCCCGCTGCCCGCAACCCGTTCTTAATGGCCGCAAGGTTCTCCGCCTCGCGCACTCCCTGCGCTGTCAACCGCACCAGCTCGCCTCCCGCCTCAATGATACGTATGCACTGGCTGACACTCGCGGCAGTGTCGAGGGTGTCTGTGTTGGTCATGCTCTGTACCCGTACGGGCAGATCACCACCCATGGTCAGAGTGCCAATACTGATTATATCAGATTTGTATCTCTTGACTTTCATTCTTTTTGATCATTGTCTAGCCGGCGGATTAACCTTACAAAGGCTTAATTCAACCGTTCATCTGATGCTCCCGGCACAGCCGGTCAGGCTGTTATCTCCCAGTCGTACCCGTCCTTGCGGTCCTTGACGGTGATCCCAATCTCTGCCAGCCTGTCGCGTATGCGGTCAGAGACGCTCCACTCCTTCCTCGCCTTGGCATCCTGCCTTATGTCAAGCAGCAGCTTCAGCACTCCCTCAAGCCTTTCTGTGCCGGCCGACTCCTCAGTTTTCAGCCCGAACAGGTCATGAATAAAGACTCTGAAGAGCTCCTTCAGTGATCCTATATCCTCTGCAGTCAGCTTCTCCTTCCCGTCGTTGACTAGGTTGATTATCCTCACGGCGTCAAAGAGTTGCGCTATGGCCACGGGTGTGTTCAGGTCGTCGCTCATTGCCTCGCAGCACTTCGCGGCTATGCCGCTGATGTCAGTAGTGGAGTTGCCTGAAGGGGTCAGTCCTGCCAGGGTCTTCTCCGCGTTCATCAGCTTCTGCAGTCCGAGCGAGGCTGCCAGCAGGGCCTCATTGCTGAAATCGAGTGTGCTGCGGTAGTGTGCCTGCAGCATGAAGAAGCGGATGGTCATGGGCGAGTAAGCTCTTGCCAGCAACTCGTGTGATCCGCTGTACATCTCCTCCAGGGTGATGAAGTTGCCCAGTGACCGGGCCATCTTCTGCCCGTTGATGGTTACCATGTTGTTATGCACCCAGTAACGCACCGGCGCATGGCCCTGTGCGGCTGTGCTCTGCGCTATCTCACACTCATGGTGCGGGAAGATCAGGTCCATGCCCCCGCCATGGATATCAAAGGTCTCACCTAAATATTTAGTGCTCATTACCGAGCACTCGAGGTGCCACCCCGGAAAGCCCTCGCTCCATTTCGACGGCCATCTCATAATATGTCCCGCCGATGCTTTCTTCCACAGGGCGAAGTCAAACTGTCCCCGCTTCTCATCCTGTCCCTCCAGTGCGCGACTGTTGGCACGCATATCCTCCAGGACCCTTCCCGACAGGATGCCGTAATTATGCTCCCTGTCATACTTCTCCACATCAAAATATACCGAGCCGTTCATCTCATAGGCATATCCGCTTTCGATAAGTCGTTCCACCAGCTGTTGCTGTTCGATTATGTGACCGGTGGCGCGAGGCTCTATTGATGGCGGCAGGGTGTTCAGCTTCTCCATGGCACGATGATAGCTGTTCATGTACTTCTGCACTATCTCCATCGGTTCAAGGTGCTCCTGCCTGGCGCGTCTGCTGATCTTGTCCTCTCCACTGTCTTCAGCTTCGTTCTCCAGGTGACCCACGTCGGTGATGTTTCGCACGTAGCGAACGCTGTAGCCCAGGTGCATCAGGTACCTGTAAAGCACGTCGAAGGTGACAGCCGGCCGGGCATGACCCAGGTGGGCCTCACTGTAAACCGTGGGACCGCAGACATACATGCCTGCGAACGGCGGGGCCAGTGGTTCAAACAGCTCCTTCCTGCGTGAAAGGGTATTGTATAGATAAAGTGCACTTTTCATTTCTTAGGCCGTTTGTGCAAAAGTAATGCTTTTGGAGCATAATGGCGTCAGGATGGTCGTAGACCATCAAGAATTGTAAAAGCATGCACCCCACCCACCCGCCCCGGGGGTTTGTCGGTAGCAGTTGTACAATTCTTCCACCTCTACGAGGTGGGGTCTGTGGACCACATGTGTGAGGATGGTCGTAGACCATAAAGCATTGTAGAACAGGATGTTAATGGCGTTGATGGTCGTAGACCATCAAGATTTGTAGACCAGGTTGTACATCCATAGGGATGGGCGTAGACCATCAAGAATTGTAAAAGCCCCGGGGTACACCCCCGGGGCAGTGCCGCCGGGAGGAGTCCGGCGACAATCGCAAAAAGCGAGGCATCATGCAGCGAGACTGCGCTACTGAAGCGCTTTTTGACCGTTATGCTCTAATTGTCCAATGGTTTCAGACACGTATTTTCCATCTCCGTTTCATTAAACAACAATTATCTAAATAAACCCCAATTGCGACATCGAATTAAACAAAAATTTTGACTGATATAAATTTAACAAAATATATCATTAGCCTCCAAATAAAATTGAGGATTTCTGCCAAAAATTTTGATGAAATGTTAATTCCCCAGGCTTTTGTCTCCACGAAGACCAAAAATCCACCCCAGCTTACCCAGTCTGTGAGGGTAGAAAAGCACCGCCTTCAAGGTTGACCGGCAGCCGTATCTGCGCTTCATGAATCCTACAGAGGGGAAGATATCCCCGAGAATGAATATCAGCTTCTTGCCCGGACTCTTAAGGGCGGCCAGATTCCTGGTGAACATCTCCCGCTGACTTATTGATTCAACAGCCCCGGGATGCATCAGGTTGTGCATGAACCTGGCAGCAACGGCTTCGCCGCTTTCAACACCGGGCGTTTCACAGGCAGCTGATTGGCTTCTGATATGCTCCCCTGACCTGGCATTTGTGGCTGATTCGCCTCTGCCGTTGTCTCCCGGCCTGGCATTTGTGGCTGATTCGCTTATCTTGTTGTCTGCGGGTATCCCGGCTCTTCCCCCGGGGCCATCCAAAAGAGATCTGATCGCTGCCGGCATCTTCACTCCCCACACTCTCTCCATCACGGCAAGAACAGTTCCGGTCTCCAAGGCAATCCCCGCTTCCTCCGCAGCAGCGGGAAGCTCCGGCGTCAGTATCTTTTCTCCATCTCTGGCAAGCAGCAGGTAAATATCCGTCCACAGTCTCATCTGGAACTCGCCCTTGATCCCGTGCTTATAGATATGGCCCACCAGCGCCAGGAAAGCAATCATCGGAGGCAGGACCCGCAATCTGCTCTCTCCGGCGGTGATCGTCTCCGAATCGGCTATTGCCCTGGCAACCATCTCTTCTGCCTCCGGTCCGAAGAGCCTGTAGTGCAGATCCACGGAGACACCTCCCCGGCGCAGCTCCGGCAGATGATTGCCCAGGTCAAGGATGATGTGTCTGTAGAGGGGCGATTTCAGGCGCATCGACCTGAATCCATCCCTTACCAGTATATCCCTGGCTCTCAGCGCATCCGAAGGAGCCACCAGCAGATCGGCATCACTCATCTGACGCAGTCCCCTGGAACCGTAGACAGTATGTTCCAGGGCGAGGCCTTTCAGCAGCACAACCCTGATCCCCCCACGCTCCAGCAGACCGCACACGGCGGCAGCGGCCTCTGTGATCCATGTCACCCGGGCAATCGACTTGAACCGTAATCCCTCCAGCATCGTTCTATCTGCCTCCGGCACCCGGTCTGCCAGGCCAAGATCAGAAACGTTCTGCCACACCAGCGCTGCCACGCCGTGCCTGACAGCCAGGGAGACAAAGAGGTTCCATGAGTTGAACCGCTCAAACTCATCAGTGATCTGCTGCCTCTCATCAGCGGTAAAGTCTGTCCTCCCGAGCGACAGCAGTAACCTGACCGCCTTCAGCAACTCATCGTTATCCGGGGTCACCAGTGTGTCTGCCGGCTCATTCATCTGTACATCGATTTCTGCCTGGTGAACATATTGTAATACCTTCCTCCCGCAGCCATCAGTTCATCGTGGGTGCCGGCCTCTGCTATCCTGCCGCCGTCAAGAACGATTATGCGGTCAGCATCGCGCACATTTGACAGCCTGTGGCTGATGAAGATACAGGTGCGCCCGCCGGTGATGCGACTGAGATCGGAGAAGATCTCGTATTCCGAATCGGCATCAAGGGAAGAGGCAGGCTCATCAAGGATCAGTACGGGTGACGGGCGCCAGATTGCCCGAGCTATGGCTATCTTCTGCCACTCGCCCCAGCTCAGCTCGTGCCCGCCTTCGGTGTGATGACCCAGCTGGGTATTATATCCCTCCGGGAGAGCCTCAAGCAGTTCCCGCAAACCTGTTGTTCCGGCAGCTTTTCTTAACTCATCTGAGGCATTCGGGAACTTTCCGGCAACGGATTCTCCTGCATCGTTCCCGGAGTTATCTGTCACTTTTCGTCCTAAGTCCACCGCGGAGCTGTCATCCCTGTTTTGCCCTTCGCCCATCGCAAAGCTGTTTCCCCCTGATCGCTCTGCGCCAGCTGAAAACCCAATATTCCCGTTTCGCCCTGCGCCATCTGCAGAACCAATACTCCCGTTTCGCTCTGCGCGATCACCGCGATCAGCGTGATCACCTCCATCACCGCTATCCCGGCTCCCGAGCATTATATTTTCCCCGGCGCTCAGGTAATAGAGCATGAAATTCTGGAAAACAACCGAAAAGAGCCTCCTGTATGAGGCCGGGTCAAGGCTGGAGGCATCGCTGCCGTTGACCATGACACGTCCCTCATCCGGGTCATACAGCCTGCACAGCAGCTTGACAAGGGTGGTTTTGCCCGAGCCGTTGGGCCCCACGATGGCCACCTTTTCTCCCCGCCTGATTCGGAGAGAGATATCCTGCAGCGCCGGATGGATGGCGCCGGGATAGGTGAATGACAGCTTCTCAACGGCAATCTCGCTGAACGAATCCGGCCCGGGTGCCTGCAGCACACCAGCCATATCCGGCTTGAGGTCAAGGAAGGTGAAAAGATCACGGAGGAAAATGCTGTTCTCCGCCAGTCCCGAGTAACCGCTGACAGCATCACGAAGATATACCAGCGCCTGTCTGAAGGCCACCAGGTACATCGCAAGCTCGCCGGCAGTGATTGATGAGCTGAGATACCTCGAAGTGGCATAGATGATCACCCCTGCAAAGGCTGCCACCTTGAGCAGTGAGGTGAGACTCTCGGGAAGGATATTTTTTCTTTCAGTCTTCAGCTCCGGTTCCCGTGATGCCCGGAAATGTTTCCTGAAGAGCCTGTCAAAGTATCCGCCCAGGTCAAAGAGCTTCACCTCCCTGGCCGGCTTCTCGCCTGTGAGGAGCCAGCTGAAATAGGAGGCGCGTCGCAGGTCGGCCGTAACTGTTTTCCTTGTATTATACAGTCTTCGCGAGTTGCGCACCCTGACAAGCAGGACAGGAATAAATACCAGGATCACTATTAGCAGCGGGAGGAGCCCGAAATTCCTCAGCACATAGGCCATGGCAAGAAAAGATATCACCCCCCTGAGCAGGAGAATAGAGTCTGATACCAGGGCGGAGGGCCTCCACGAGATGTCCCTGGCAGCCCTCTCCAGGCTGTCGTGGAACAGCGGATCCTCAAAGAACCTCAATCCCAGCCTGCCGGCGTGAGCATGTATCATTGAGGAGATGTGCCCTTCAAGGAGATAAGAATGTTTTTTTGTCAGATATCTGCCTGCGGCGGCCAGCAGATCATCGGCCAGCAGTGCCAACACAATTGCCATCGTGAGCCATATGAGCGCAACCGGCAAAGGGCTGCCGCCAGGGGGGACGCCGGCAAAGAACCCGCTCACTCCCGCACCCGCATCCGCTGCCCCCGTTACCAGGTCAACATAGTGCCCGATCAGGATCACCGCCACCAAAGGCAAAAAAGCCCTGATAATCAGTATGACAGCAGTCATTACAGTCTCCCTGCGCGAGCTGTCTGCCAGCAGCCCCAGCGACCGACGTAAGATGTTATTCTTCGATGGCATTCACCGGTGATATTCACAAAGATAACAAGAAGAGGCATCAAAACCCGGAAAGAGAAAATAACTTATATATGCAATGTCACTATTGACATAATGCACATTATTCTTACTTTTGTGATTAATAACGTCTTTCGTCTGCTCAAATAGTTGCACTCTGAAACCTTTGAACATCCAGGGCGTTAGATCTATTAAAATGCCAGTCATGAAAAGGACCTTTCTGTTGATTTTGGCAATGTGTCTTCTGGATTTGTCTGTAACGGCACAGATCACGGGGACAGGAACCATTACTAATCCCTACAAAGGTATTAATGCCGGAGACTTCACCATCAGCGGCACCAAATACTTCAATGGTAATCTCGGGGTTTCCTCCGGAACCCTTACGCTTATGCCCGGGACGAGGTTGATCAGCCTGAGCAGGGCTGCCTGTATACGCATCAGCGGGACAGGTCAGATCAATGCACAGGGAACTGCCTCCAGGCACATACTGATCACGGCAGATATTGATGTCGACTTTAACCTTGGTGAGAGTGATGACATCTGGGGTAATATGTACCTGACATCAACCGGAACAAGCACTATTAGCTATACTACACTGGAAAACGGTAACCGCACAAGATTCAGTTACAATGGCGGGGCACTCCACATAGCGGCGGGGACAGTCAGAATTGACAATGGAGAAATAAGGAGATCATCCGCGAAATGGGGAGGCGGTATGTACATTGAGGCTGGAGCAAATGTAACGATATCCAGCACCCGGTTCACCGAAAACATAGCTTCAGAAAATGGTGGCGCTATCTACCTGGCAGCAGGAGCAACACCGGTAATCTCTTCCTGCCTGTTTGATAACAACAGTGCCGGATCAACAATCAACAGAGGTGGAGCCATTGCATCAATGGCAGCATCACCCGTGATAGTCAATTCCACCTTTGCTGACAATAACTCACCTGCAATCGACGGCTCTGCTATCTATCTCAATAACTCCCCCGGTGCCGTGATCGTGAACACAGTCATCTGGGGTGACTCAGCCCCGGTAGGACTTGACGGTACCTCTTCATCTGTTTTTGACGTATGTGCCATTGAGGGAGTATCCTTCTCCGGCTGCCTAACACTTAACGGCTCTAACACTGCCGTTGACGGACCCAACTTCACAGATCCTTCTGCACGCGACTACTCTATCACATATGTTTCCCCATTGCGCGATTCTGGTGCAGACAGCTATACCGGTATCACAATACCTCCTTATGATATCAGAGGCACAGGCCGCATTGGAGTGACAGACAGGGGCGCCTACGAAATGATCTACAGCCGCTGGCATGGTGGTAATAGCAGCTGGAGTGATCCGGGTAACTGGGACGCAGGTTTCGTTCCTTCCGGCACCAATATCATAATCCCGTCCGGCATGCCTTCCTACCCGACATCGTCTCCCGGTCCTTCCTTCAGTCTTAACAGCGGTCTGGAAATGATCCTCTTTCCGGGAACAGAGGCTACCTTTAATTCTCTCACAAACAACGGCAGAATAGATCTCCGCTCTGACGCCACAGGCTTCGCCTCGATGCTTACAAACAGCTATTCAGGCGCCGCGGGAAATATCAACGTGGAACACTTCCTCACCGCGGGCCCCTCAGGCGACTGGTGGCACTATATCTCTCCGCCGGTAACCATTCCTAAAACAGTCTTTACTGATATCGAACCGGAGATGCTGGTACGGTATGACGAGTCTAAAGTGGTTTCCGATGTTGGTGACGGCTGGCAGTGGCACGACGGCTACGGTGGCACAACACCCTTCAGCCATCTGACGGCAAAAGAAGGGTATGATGTGAGCGTGGCCTCTGATGTGACAATGACCTACCCCAACCTGAAGTCGCTCACCACCTCCATGGGCAGAATAGATCTTCCCTTCAGCGGCTCGGGAGGGGATACAACCATCTACGGTTATTCCCTCATCGGCAACTCTCTTACATGCGGCATCAACTGGGACCTGGTAAGCTATTCGCATGACCATGAGATGATCAGGCATGCTTACTATGTCAGAACGGCAACGGGAGAGGAAGCATCATATGTAGACGGCGTAGGAACAAACGGTGCCACAGCCCATATAGCTCCCCTGCAGGGCTTCTTCGTGCGCACAAGGGCAACAGGCACATTCATCAACATCCCCGATAATGCCCGCGAGCACAGTGAAGCACCCAGGTTCAAGTCGGCCGAACAGATCCCGCTGTTACGCCTGGCCCTCTCTTCTGACAAAACCCATGATGAGATGGTCATCAGGTTCAAGTCTGAAGCTACCTTCGCCTTTGACGGCCTCTATGATGCCGGCAAACCCTTCAGTCACCTTAAGGAACAACTGAAGATCTATTCGGTCCTGGGGCCGGAGAACTACTCAATAAATGCAATCCCCTGGCCTTCACAGAGAGTAATCATCCCACTCACCATCGGGATACCGGAAGCAGGAACCTTTAAGATAACACGCAGCCAGCTGCAGAACACAGGCAACACCAGGTTCGTTCTTACCGATAACCTGACAGGCAGAACCACTGACCTCAACGTTACCGCCGAATACTCCTTCCCGGCAACCCCGGGAACGATCACCGACCGCTTCGTACTCACTGTTATCCCGGCAAGGAAGAGTGTGACCGCTGTCCCTGAAGAGACTCCTGAGACAGAAGTTGAAAATATGCTTAAGATTTACACCGCACCGGGAAGGGTATGCATCCTCCCGCAGGGAAATGACTGGGATGGTATCAGGGGAAAGGTCAGGATATTTGATATAACCGGAAGAATTATACTAGTATCCGAATATGAGCGTTTTAACTCAGGGGAATTGAAAGAATTCTACCCAGGTGATGCCGGGAACCTTCTCATAGTTGAGGTGACCGCAGGAGCGAAGAGATACCTTGAAAAGGTAGTTCTGTCAAGGTGATCGTAAATGTGGATAACGAAACAATGACGGTTGAAAAATGTTTAAGCTGGTAAAAATCAAAGAGATTATATTTGAGTCGCAATAGATCAGAATCAATGAGGGGAAAAAAGAGAAGATATGTCAGGCCGGCGGTTATACGCATTGAGCTTGACAACTCTGTCTCCCTGGTCATGATGACCGCCGCCCCTCCTCACCCTCCCGGCAGGAGAAGAGGAGGCGACAGCCAGCCTGACAGCCCGTTCTCCTCCCCCTTCTCCGATAAGCCATTCAGCTAGACCCCCGATCTGTCATCCAGACACAATACCTGCCATACATGCGGGTATGAGGCTGCCCCTTTTCAAAGGTAATCAACATAATCATTTATTGTGCGCGAGGGCATACAGGAAAAGGTGCGGACCGCACCCTTTTTGAGACACTCTCCGGCATCATAAGAACATAACACCTGCCATCCAAACAAGTGCCGGCAGGTCTGAAACCTGCCGGCACTGTATCATAAGTTTATATTCGCCATCAGTGCAGCAACGTGATATCACCTGCCTTCTTGAACGGCCTGCCGTTGGCATACTTGCCATCCACGAGCCATACATATACGCCCTGCTGGCATAGCTTGCCCTTGTAGTAACCGTTCCACGGCCTGTTGATGTCAAACGTCTCAAAGATCAGCGTACCCCACCTGTTGAAGATCTGCATATGATACTCAAGCACGGTCTCCCTGATGGGCGGGAAGAAGAACATATCCATCGCTTCACCGCTGTTGGGCAGCTCATCTATCTCTATCGGACCCTCAAGGTTGGGCTTGAAGACCGATGCAAACACCAGGTCGCCGAAGGGTTCAACAGTTACTGCAGGCGCCATCACATAGGTGTCATAACAACCGTTCGCCGAGTACGCGTGCAGCGTTATGTCATAGATACCCTCCGTGGTGTACTTGTGGTACGGATCGCGCAGATGCGATGTGTCACCGTCACCGAACTCCCAGATAAAGCTGTCACCGCCCTCGGTGAGGTTGAAGAGCCTTACCTCCTCGTCATTGACATATACCTTCGGCGGCGAGACATCAAAGTAAGCCCTTGGCGAGGGATAGATATTCACCAGCTGCGACTTGGTGTCCGTTCCGCCGGGACCGGTGACATACAGCGTAACCAGGTAGGATCCTGCCTGCACGTAGGTGTAGTCCGGATTCATGGCGTTCGACGTATGTCCGTCGCCAAAGTCCCAGTAATAGCTGGTGGCATAGAGTGAGGTGTTGTTGACAGAAACACTCCACGGCTGACAACCAGAAGGTATGGAGTCAAACGCGGCTATCGGAGGTGTGGGCAGTACTCTCACCGTGTTCACAACCGACGCGGTACAGACACCATTGCTCACTGTCAGGCTTACGCCGAAGTCGCCGGGAGCAGCATAGGTATGCACCGGTGCCTCATCCGTTGAGGTGTTGCCGTCAGCGAAGTCCCACAGCCAGGTCCAGTTACCGGCATTGGTGTTGTTGGTGAAGCTGACGGTGGCATCAGGATAAACCTGCGAGGCCGGGATGGCAGTGAAGGCCGGCACCGGGGTGGGATAAACCACCAGCGGCATGGTCGTCTCACTGACACATCCGAAGAACGACTCCGTCCTCAACGTCACATCGTACGTCACCGGATCAGTTCCGGTATTGAAGTAGACATGGCTGATCACGTTCGATCCCGACTCCATGTTGCCGTCACCATAGGTCCAGTCATATCTGAACGCTCCCGGCAGGGTGGTGAACATTACGCTCTCACCCGAACAGATGGTGTCATCACTGATAACGAAGTCAGAGAGTATCTCCGGGTAAACGGTGATATTCTGTTCCATCGATGAGACGCATCCGTTGGCCGATGTCACCTCCAGCCTTACAGTGTAGTATGCCAGTGATGCGGTTGTATTTGGATAAGTATGTGATGTGTTGACTTCCGTCGAGGTCTGTGTGTCACCAAAGTCCCAGAGCACCGATGTGTACCCCGTTGAGCCGTTGGTGAAGTTCACCGTCAGCGGCTGGCATCCGGAAGGAGCATCCATGGTGAACATGGCCACCGGCTTCTCAACCTGTACCACCAGCGTATCAAGGCCAACACACCCCTTGCTGTCAGTCACCTGGTAAACCAGCCTGTAATAGCCCTCCATCGAGGTATTGAACACCGGGTTCTCTATGGTGTACTGACTCAGCGGTCCGACATCGCCAAACCACCTGTGGGCGCTGTAAACACCCGATCCTCCTGCCGGATTGCCGTGCAGCTGCGTGGGTACGCCGCCACAGACAAGGAGTGTATCAACAGGTTCGATCTGGGCCGTGGGCCACTCATTGACCGTCAGCAGTGCCTCACGGGTATAGTAGAGCCCGCACGGTCCGGTGATCTCAAGCCTGTAAAGCCATCCGTTCATGGCGGTGGCGGTGCTCATGATCACCAGCTGAGGCGTCTGGGTGCCCTGGTAGAGAGCGCCGTCACTCAGGTTGTTCCATCCCAAGCCTTCATTGACCTGCCATACTGTGGTCTCTCCGGCACCGGTGTTGAACACCTGCGAGAAGAAGACCGCTCCGGCCTGGTCACACACCTCGGCATCAGCCGGCTCGGCAATGATCGAGGGCTCCATGTAAACCCTGAGAGGAGCAAATGAGCTGGTGACAGGAGGCTGACAGGTACCTGACACAACCACCCTCACAAGATAACCGTTCATCGACAGATCAAGGTTATTGATTGTAAGGTCAGCTGTGGCTGTCCCTGAATAGGTTGCACCATCTGTCACATTGACGAAGCCCGAGCCGCTGTTCACCTGCCACTGGTAGGTCAGAGCAGTACCTGCAGCTACGACGCTGAAAGTGGCGCTGCCGCCGGGACAACCCCTGAACTCATCTGGATGATCTGAGAGCTCAGGCGCCGTGTAGACGGTGAGCACAGCCTCTTCAGAGATAAGGTCAGCCGAGCAGTCGCCGCCGATGACAACCCTGTAACGGGTGCCGTCCATGGCGCGCGACGGGCCGAAGACCATCAGCGTGGGTGTCTGCACTCCCATATATATACCACTGTTGGTGAGGTTCTCCCATGTGGTGCCGTTGAATGCCTGCCACTGGTAGGTCAGATTGGCTCCTTCAGCCAGCGCCGTGAAGGCTGCTGTCATGAACTCGCAGATAGCCGAGTCAGCAGGCTGCTGTGTTATGAGGGTCTCAATGGAGACATCCAGCTGCACCGTCTGCGAGACGGCCTTGGGTGCACACGTACCTTCAACCTCAACCCTGTAGCGGTAATTATCAAATGTGCGGGGCACAGTGGTCAGCGTCAGCAGGTTCGTGGTGGCGCCGGAATAGACTCCGCCGTCAGTGATGGCGTCAAAGCCGAGGCCATCGCCCTCATCAACGTACCACTGGTATGTAAGGACAGTGCCCTGTGCCGACACGGTGAAGGAGGTATTTGTATTCTCGCATATTGTTGAGGCAACAGGCTGTGCCAGTATCTCAGGAGCAGTGTTGACCGTCAGGAGTACGGCATTGGATGTTATCGGCGGCATGCAGGTACCGGATACTATCACCTGGAACATGTCGCCGTCCATCATCCTGTTGGTACCGTTGACCTTCAGGTTCATCGTCGAGACACCGAAGTAGGTGGCCGTCTCGGTGAGATTGCTCCACGTCGAGCCGCCGTCAATGCTGCGCTGCCACTGATAGCTTGCCCCCGTGGTAACGCCTGCGTCAACAATGAAGTCGGCTATACCGTACTCACAGATCACCACATCATCAGGCTGACCGATGATCTCCGGCAGCTCGTTGACAGTGAGGAATGCAGGCATCGAGGTCAGGCTTGATCCGCAGGTGCTGCTTACCACAGCCCTATAGGCGGTGTTGTTGTCAGCCGAAGCCACAGGGGCAATGGTGTATGTCGAAGCTGTCTCGCCTGTTAAGGGCGCCCAGGTAGCGCCTCCGTCAAGGCTGCGCTCCCACTGGTATGACGGGTTCGTCGTCAGGCCGGCATCAACGGTAAAGGTGGCCGTCTCGCCCTCACAGAGGGTGAGGCTGGCAGGATGCTGTGTTATCTCCGCCTGACGCGTCACTGTAAGAGTGACAGGATCTGATTCAACATAAGGAGTGCATATACCTGATACCCTTACCATATACTGGTATCCAGACATTATCTCCAGCGCGCTGACAACAGTGAGAGTGGCAGTGCTGGCACCCTGGTAGCGGGCCCCGGTAGCCGGGGTCCATCCGCTGCCGGTATCAACAAACCACTGGTAGAGCGGATTGGTGGTGACGCCTGCATCAATGGTGAAGATGGCATCCTCACCGGCGCAGAGCGAAACATCTGCAGGCTGGCTGATGATCTCAGGTTTCTCATTGACAGTGAGCATAACAATATCCGACAGCATCGGTACGGGACAGTCGCCCGAGATCTCAACCTGGTACAGGTAGCCGTTCATTGCACTGGCTGCCGTAACGCTGAGTGTCGGGGCTTGCTCGCCGGCTATAGGCGCCATGCCGCTGCCGGTGTCAACAAACCACTGGTAGAGCGGGTTGGTGGTGCCGCCGGCGTCGGTGACAAAGGTTGCCACATCATCCTCGCAGACGGTCAGGCTGACCGGCTGGACAACAATCTCGGGAACCGTCTTGACATCAATGGTTGCCGATCCGGTAAGATCAGCATGAGGCGCCGCAACAGTACACCCGTTATTGTCCGTCACCGAGGTGATTGTATAGGTTGTGGTGACCATCGGATTGACAGTTATCGGGTCGCCGCTGGCATAGTTGCTTACTGTTGTTCCGTCGCTGAGGACCACCGTGAAGGGTGTCTCGCCGGTAGTGATCGTCACAGTCACCGTGGCGGCATCACCCGGGCAGACAAAGCCTGTTCCGGCAATGGATGCCACCGGCAGCGGATTGACAGTCACAATAACGGGATTGCTGTAAGCCGGATCACATGCTGCCGAGTTGACACGGCGACGGAAGTGTGTTGTCTGCAGTATGCCCGCGGGCGGATCGTATGATGCCATGGTGGCGCCGGACACGTCACTCCATGTGCCTCCGCCGTCAAGGCTGCGCTCCCACTGGAAGAGTATCGATGCCGGCCCGCCGGAAGGTGCCGTCACCTCATTGAGAGGATCCGGGTCACCCTGGTAACAGACCTCCTGATCGCCGTCAATGGATCCGGGCATAAGCTCAGGCGGCTGAGTGATAAGGATAGTGGCCTGTGCGCTGCAGCTGTTGGCATCAACCACCTGCACCATGACCTCGCCTGCGGTGCCTCCCGTAAAGGAAGCCGAGGTGCCGGTGAGGTTCACCGTTGCTCCTGCAGTGTTGGTGATGACACTCAGAACATATGGCGACGTGCCGCCCGATACCGAGAACGAACCGGTGGCCGTGGCATCACCGAAGCATGCCAGCACAACGTCCGGAGTCTTGCCAAGAGTCAGCACGGCCGGCTCAAGAAGCACAACATTGGTAGTTGATGTACAATTGTTGGCGTCAGTGACAATGACAGTATATGTGCCCGCAAACAGACCTGATATGTCTTCAGTGTCAGCAGTGTAACCTGTCGGGCCGTTCCATGCAATGGCATAAGGATCCTCGCCACCGGTGACATCCAGGTCTATGGCGCCGTCAGATGCCCCGTTGCAGGTGATATTGTACCCGCCGGCATAGACAACCGGGGTGGTTGCCAGCACTATCGGAGGCATAACGGTGATGGTGATCTGATCACTGGCCGTACAACCATTCCTGTCGGTGATGGTGACAGTGTATGTGGTTGTAACTGCCGGCTTGGCAACAGGACTCTGCACATTGGTATAATTGAGTCCTGCAGCAGGCGACCAGCTGTAGGTGTAGTCACCCGATAGCAGCAGCTCGCCGCCGGAGCCTGTGGCTGTCAGGTTGGCAACCGACGTGGGGCATGCGCCAATGATATCATCATCAGCGGATACCGCGACTGTAAGCTCGGGAGCTACATTGACCTGTACCTGTGCCGTGGTGGTACAGCCGTTGGAGTCGGTCACGAGCACCGTATAAAGGGTTGAGACAGCCGGCTTGGCCACAGGATTGGCCTTAGTGGCGTCATCCAGGGTGCCCGCATTGTCCCAAAGGTATGTGTAGCCGCCCTCGCCGCCGCTGACCGTGGTGCTCAGACGAGCCACGGAGGTGGGGCAGGCACCTATCGGATCATCGTCAACAGCAGCCGTAGCAGTGAGCGGAGGCGCAATGTTGATGGTGATAGTGGCAGTCACTGTACAGTTGTTGGCGTCAGTGACGGTAACTGTATAAGTGGTGTTGACCGTTGGTTTGGCAACGGGACTCTTCGCCGAGGCGTCTGAGAGCGTCAGTGCATTATCCCAGCTGTAAATATAAGGCAGCTCACCGCCGGTGACATTGACATCAAGAGTGGTGGTGGATGACGGACAGTCGCCTATCAGGTAATCCGTTGCAGTGGCAATGGCTGCCAGTGGCGGACGCACTTCAATGGTAATGATATTGGTAGCCGTACATCCGTTGGCATCAGTCACGGTCACCGTGTAAGTGGTGGTTGATGCGGGCTTGGCAATCGGGTTGGGAATATCGGTTGCACTCAGGCCGGCTGAAGGAGCCCAGCTCCAGGTATAACCTCCGCCTGCAAGCTCCTCACCGCCGTTGGCTGTGGCAGTGATCTGCGCCACCGAGGTGGGACAGGTACTGAGGATATAATCGTCAGCCGTAGCTGAGACGGTCAGCTCCGGTGCAACCACAATCTCAATATCATCCGATGCCTGACAGCCGTTGGCGTCAGTGACGGTGACAGTATAGGTGGTTGTGACTACAGGCTTGGCAATCGGATTGCTCAGGTTCGGATTATTGAGACCCGTGACAGGCGTCCAGCTATAGGTGTAACCTGCCTCGCCACCGGTGACGGTTGCGCTCAGGTTCGACCTTGATGTCGGACATGTTCCTATGAGCAGGTCATCAGCCATGGCCGTGACAAGAAGCTCGGGAAGAACTGTCACTGTAACGGGTGCCGTGGTCTGGCAACCGTTATTATCAGTCACCGTAACAGTATAGGTTGTGGTGACATCAGGCTTGGCCGTCGTACTCCTGGCTGCCGGATCACTAAGTCCTTCAACAGGCAGCCAGCTGTAGGTGTAGCCGGGCTCTCCGCCATTGACGATGACATCCAGAGTGGTCATTGAGGTCGGGCAGGTGCCTATGTTCGGATCACTCACCGTGGCCGTCGCAGTAAGCTCGGGAGCTACCGTGATGGTCAGCGAGGCGGTGGCCGTACATCCATTGTTGTCAGTGACAAGAACAGTATAGGTGGTTGTCACTGCAGGCTTGGCCGTAGGGTTGGCAACGTCTGTAGCGCTGAGCCCGTCAATAGGCGACCAGAGATAAGTATATCCCGGCTCGCCGCCTGAAGCGGTTGCAGTAAGCTCTGCATCGGATGTGGGGCATGTGCCTATGTTATAATCATCAGCTGCAACGGTGACATTAAGTACCGGTGCAACAATTACCTCTATGCTGGCAGTAGTCTGGCAGCCATTGGCGTCAGTGACAGTGACAGTGTAAGTGGTTGTTGCTGATGGCTTGGCCGTCGGCGTCTTGCTGTTCGGATCACTCAGTCCTGCTACGGGAGCCCAGAGATAGGTGTACCCCGGTTCGCCGCCGGAGGCGGTGACATCGAGATGAGCCACCGAGGTGGGACAGGTGCCTATGGTACCGTCATCAACAGTGGCAATGGCAGTAAGCTCGGGAGCTACCGTAACGGTTACGTCGGCCGTTGCCGTACAGCCGTTGTTGTCAGTGACGGTAACGGTGTAGGTGGTTGTTGTGGCCGGTTTGGCCAGCGGCGTCTGTATCGACGGATTATTAAGTCCATCAACAGGCAGCCAGCTGTAGGTGTAACCAGGCTCGCCGCCAAGAGCAACAGCATTGAGAGTGGTGTTCGATGACGGACAGGTGCCTATCAGCGGATCAGAAGCAGAGGCGGTGACAGTGAGCGGTGAGACTACCGTGATGGTTATATCCCTCGAGATGGTACAGCCGTTCTGGTCAGTAACCGTGAGTGTGTAGGTTGTTGTGACGTCAGGCTTGGCCGTCGGGTTGGGATCGGTATCGCTGCTCAGTCCGTCGGCGGGGGTCCACAGGTAGATGTATCCCGGTTCGCCGCCGCCGGCGGTGGAGGTGATATGTGCCTCCGAGCCCGGACAGGTGCCTATGGAGCTGTCATCAACAGTCAGCGTCAGCGTGAGTGCAGGCTGAACGGTGATGAGGATGCTCGAGGTGGCCGTGCAGCCGTTGGCATCAGTGACGGTGACAGTATAGGTGGTGGTCACCGCCGGTTTCGCCGTGGGTGTCTTGATATTGCTGTCGTCAAGACCGGTGAGAGGCGTCCACTTGTAAGTATAATCGGCTTCTCCACCGGTTACCGTGGCATCGAGATGCGAGACAGAGGTGGGACAGGTGCCTATAAACAGATCATCTGCTTCAGCGATGACTGAGAGCTCAGGCGCCACGTTAACGGTGACGGATGCCTGGTCAGTACAACCATTGGCGTCAGTAACGGTGACAGTATAAGTGGTTGTTACTGCCGGTTTCGCCGTAGGTGTGGCGCTGGTCGCATCGTTGAGCGTTGCCGCATTGTCCCACAGGTAGGTATATGCTCCCTCGCCGCCGGTGGCGGTGGCGCTGAGATGAGCCACTGAGGTGGGACAGGTGCCGATAATATCGTCATCAACAGTGGCTGTCACATCAAGCTCAGGCGCAACATTAACGGTGACATTCGCAGTGGCAATACAGCCGTTGGCATCGGTCACAGTAACGGTATAGACTGTGGTAGCTGTCGGCATCGCCATAGGCTCCTGTACTGCTGCATCACTGAGCCCGTCCACAGGAAGCCAGCTGAAGCTGTATGGAGCCTCGCCACCATTGACGGTGACATGAAGCTGAGTCTCTGATCCCGGGCATGCTCCTATGAGATTATCATCGGCAAAAGCTACTGCCGTAAGCACGGGAGCAACATCAATGGTTACCGAGCCGGTCTTGACACATCCGTTGGCGTCAGTGACGGTGACTGTATAGGTGGTTGTTGAGGCCGGTGTGGCAACCGGATTGGAGATATTGGCCGCACTCAGTCCTGCTACGGGCGACCAGCTGTAGTTGTAGCCGCCGGCAGGTTCAACACCGCCGGTAACGGTGGCCTGAAGCTGAGCTGATGAACAGGTTCCGATGAGGTTGTCATCGGTGGTGACAGTAACCACCAGGTCTGTCGGCTGCGTGATGGTCCATGAGCCGGTGATATCGCATCCGTGAGCGTCAGTGACGGTAAGGTCATAGGTGCCTGCCGTCAGTCCACCCTGGTTCGGGGCGCCGGCAGTGATGCCGCTGCCGCCGGAGGTGGTCCATGCAAATATATAAGGTGCGGTGCCGCCGGTGACGGACGTAATGATGGTGCCATTGTTGCCGCCATAACAGCTTACATTGGTAACCGTTGCTGTCAGGTTGAGAGCAGGCGGCTCGGAGACGATGATGGTAGACTCAGCCATACAGCCATGGTCATCGGTGACCTGCACGGTGATTGTACCGCCACCGGCACCGGTGACGGCTACCGACGTAGCCGACGGCGTGAGGGTGGCCCCTGAGGTGTTCACCAGTGTGTTGAAGGTGTAAGGCGCCGTTCCTCCGGCGGCGGTGAAGCTGCCGGCGCCCGTGGGATCACCGTTGCATAGAAGAGTCATGTTGCCGGTGGACGAGAGGGTGAGCACATCGGGCTGGGTGACGGTTGCCTGACCACTGGCAACACAGCCGTCACTGCTGGTGACAGTCACATTGTAGAGGCCGGCCATGACTCCGGAAATATCCTCGGTTCCTGCCGTGAAGCCGTCAGGACCAAGCCATGCGAAGCTGTTCGAGGCTGACCCTGTCACTGTAAGGTCAATGGCTCCGCTGTTGTCGCCGTTGCATAACAGATCGGTGACAGCGAAGGCCAGTATGGGCTGGGCATTGATGGTGACTGTTGCTGTTCCCGACAGGGTGCCGTCGCAACTATGGTTGTCCTCCATTGAGACAAGGGTATAGGTTACCGCTGCCGTAGGAGTGACACTGAATGTATATATATTGACGGGATGATCGGTGACTGTCACCGGGGTGACCCCGTCAGTATAGGTGAAGTCATATGGCGCCGCTCCGGTGAGCGCTATGGTTATCGTTGCGCTCTGGCCGGCACATACTGCCGTAGTGCCGCTGATGGTGGCAGAAGGAACAGGATAGTATGCCACCGTGGCATTGCCGATGCCGCTGTTGGTACATCCGTTGTCGTCAGTAACACTGGTGATTGTGTAGTTACCCGCAGACGCGGCATAAAGGGTATACGGGCTGGCAGGGATGCTGATCGCGGGCTGGTCAACACCATTGATAGCGTAGACCACGCTCCACGGTGCGGCGCCTGTCAGCGTGATGTTCACAGGATGGGTGTCCTCAACACACACGGTGCCACTGTTGCTGATGATCGCCGTAGGCAGAGGCCTGACGGTCACTGCAAGAGGATTATGGTTGGTGATACACCCTGCTGCATTAACCTCGCGCACGGAGATGTTGCCGCTGATGGTGCCAAAGGTGACAGCAATTGATGACGCCGAAGGATCGCCGATGAGGGCTGCTCCCGTCGGGAGGGTCCAGGTGTAAACCGATCCGGGGTGATCCGGAACTGAATATGTTCCTGTCTCAAGCGCACAGACAATATCATCGCCGGTAATATCTGATTGCGGTGATGGAGCCATCACATCCACATCGAATGATCCGGCAGGACCGGTACAGCCAAAGCTGTTGGTCTCGGTAACGGTGATGGTACCGCTTCCTGCGGTGGCTGCCGCAGTGATGATAATTGCGTTGGAATTGGCATCAAACACCTTCGTGCCTACAGATGCCGGGACATCCCAGGTATATGATGAACCGGGATGGAGAGGCACGGTGTATATTACATTCGTCTGGTTGGTGCAGAGCATGTCATCACCGGTGATCACAGGCATGGCAGGCTCGGGATTGACGGTTATGATTACGTCAACGGGAGTGCCGGGACAACCGAATGAGCTGTAAGGTGTTACAGTATAGGTTGCAGTTATGGGATCAACACCGTAATTCTCAAATGTATCTGTGATATGCGGTGTGCCTGCAGGATCAGCAGCTACATTGGTTCCTGCAGTCCCCTGTGTGGACCCGTCAGACATAACGGGAAGAGGCCAGCTGAAAGTGCTTCCGGCAGGTGTGTTTGCCGGCAAAAGCAATATCTCCAGTGAAGATGCCACATTGGAACATACTGTCTGGTTCTGACCGGGCACTATCACCGGCTGCGGCCTGATTGTAACAACAACATCAACCCAGTCGCCGATGCAGGTTGCACCGAAGACCGGCCTCACACGGTAGATGACAGTCCTGTTAACACCGGTCTCATTGGTGAAACGGTCATTGGCCAGGTAGTTGACATCAGTAATGCCGTTCGTGGCAGTGGCATTGCCAGTAGCTGCCATCAGGCCTGCCTGGACGGTGATGGAGGCAATGTCATAGCTGGAAGCGGAGGACGATGTGGGCGCAACTGCCAGCACCAGTCCCGTGGGAATGGCGCTGCATGCGTACATGTCAAGGTCGCCGAGGACAGGCTGCGAACCAATGGTTACTACAATATCCCTGGGTTCGCCGACACATCCGTTGTAGACAGGTGTGACAGTATAGGTCGCCGTCTCGTCACCGCCGGAAGTATTGACAAACAGATCGGTCATGTCAGCCGACGAAGGAACGCTCCGTGCAGTTCCTCCGGTGAGTCCGGCTGTACGCACGGGTTCAGGCCAGGTGAACGTTACATTATCACCCGGATTGACAAAGTTGTCAAGAAGTATATGGTGTATGAGTGACTCACCTGAGCAAACCCCAGCCGACTGATCTGATATGACCGGCTCAGGCTTGATATTGACCACAACGTCCTGAACGTTGCTGCAGCTGTTGGCCACGAGAGTGTACCGGTATGTGACCGGAATGGTTGCAGAGGTGAAGTTGCTGAGAACCTGGCTTATACCGTCTGTCCCTGTTGTTGGTTCTGTGGTGGTAATGCCCGGGGCATCCAGCCTCTCCCAGCTGAAGGTTGTGCCAGCCGTCAGGGAGGCGGGTGTATAGGTAAATGCCGTATTGCTGCACACATCCGGCGGGGTCAGGTCACCGCTCAGCGCCGGGGTGGGATTGACCGTGATGATGAAAGTCTGTGCCGGTCCAGTGCAGCTCTCACCTTCGTTGGTGAAAGTCGGAGTAACGGTGATCGTTGCGCTGACAGGCGATGTGCCGTTGTTGGTGGCGGTGAAGGCAGGCAGAGGGCCGTTGCCACCGGCGCCAAGGCCTATTGAGGTGTTGTTGTTTGCCCATGCATAGGTGGTGGTGCCGCCGTTGCGGTCAGTGGTAAAAATAAGCTCAGCAACAGCATCGCCGTTACAGTGCGCCTGGTCATCCGGGTCATCAACCTGGGCCGACGGATTAACAGTTATGGTGAAGGTCTGCGCCGTGCCCGGGCAGCTCTCTCCTCCGTTGGTGAAGGTAGGGGTGACAGTTATGGTCGCGCTTATAGGCGCTGTGCCGCCATTGGTGGCGGTGAAGACCGGCAGCGGGCCGCTGCCGCTGGCGCCAAGACCGATTGCTGTGTTGCTGTTGGACCACTCATAGGTTGTGGTGCCGTCAGTGCGGTTGGTGGTGAAGGTGAATGCGGGGACGGCAGTATTGTTACAGTGAACCTGGTCAGCCGGGTCATTCACCTGTGCCGACGGGTTAACCGTAATGGTAAAGGTCTGTGGCGTGCCTGAACAGCTCTTTCCGCCGTTGGCGAAGGTCGGGGTGACAGTGATGATCGCACTTATAGGCGCTGTGCCGCCATTGGTGGCGGGGAAGGCCGGCAGCGGACCACTGCCGCTGGCGCCCAGACCGATAGCAGTGTTATTATTGCTCCACTCATATGTGGTGCTGCCGCCGCTGCGGTCAGTGGTGAAGGTGAATGCAGGTACAGCAGCATTGTTACAGTGTACCTGGTCAGCCGGATCATTAACCTGTGCTGACGGGTTGACCGTGATTGTAAAGGTCTGCGCCGGCCCTGTGCAACTCTCTCCTCCGTTACTGAAGGTCGGAGTGACAGTGATGGTTGCACTTATAGGCGCCGTGCCGCCGTTGGTGGCGGTAAAGGCCGGCAGCGGGCCGCTGCCGCCAGCGCCAAGACCTATAGAGGTGTTGCTGTTTGTCCATGCATAGGTGGTTGTGCCACCACTGCGGCCGGTAGTGAAGCTCAGAGCCGGAACAGCATCCCCGTTGCAATGAACCTGATCAGCAGGATCATTGACCTGAGCCGATGGATTGACCGTTATGGTGAAAGTCTGCTGCGTGCCCGGACAGCCTTCAAATGAGGGCGTGACAGTGATGGTCGCCGTTACTGGAGCAGAACCTGAATTGGTGGCCGTAAAGGAAGCAATATTACCGTTGCCGCTGGATACCAGGTTAATCGATGTATTATCATTGGACCACTCATAGGTGGTGGTACCGCCTGACCTGTTGGTTGTAAAGGTCACTGCTGCCGTGGGCGAACCATTGCATACAGTCTGATCACCAGGATCATTCAGTTCTGCCGTCGGGTTGACAACAACAGTACGGGTTATTGCCGGACCGGGACAGAATGTTGAGGCAGGACCTGTAGGGATTATGGTATAGGTAACTGTAACGGGCTCTGATCCGGTGTGCTGCAGATTCTGCCCTATGACCGTTCCTATAACGCCGGTGCCGTCAGCCGGAGCCTTGCCTGCAAGCCAGGTCACGGCCGGCGTGTTGGATACCGTCCATGCAAAGGTTGAACCGGCAACTGATGACTGAAGAATAATATCAGTAAACCCGTTGCTGCATATCTCCGGAGCATTGTTCGTTGTACCACTCGCAGAGGGGATCTCGTTGATGCTGAAAGAATAGGGGTCCGGGAGACCGGCATTGGGGACCGGGTTACCACATGCATCAATAACAGAGGTAAGAGTATAGGTATAATCCCCGACAGGAAGCGCTCCAAGGTCAATGCTGCTGCCTGAAACAAGGTCGAGATAGGTTACTCCACTAATTACTATATCATAAGGAGACACCCCGTCAGTAACGGTAAATGTGAGCGAGCTGGTTGCTCCCACACAGGCATCACCGGTTCCGGTGAGGGTAGCCGCAGTAGGTGTCGATCCTACGGTTATGCCAATGGGCGTTCCGAGGCTGGTTGGCTCGCAAAGGTTATGATCCCTGACTGATACAAGTGATATGGTTGTCGTACCGGCCGGATAGGGGCCTACAGTAATGTCAGTTCCGCTTACATAATTATTAATGGTATGATCGGAACCGTCATTCCAGACAATAGTATATGGACCGGTTCCACCGGTAAGCACAACAGATATCGTTGTGGTTGCGCCGGCACAGATGTTATGACTTGCATACAGTTGTGCCAGGCTGAACTCCGGGTTTACATTAATTGTATAAGAACCGAATATTATCTCACACCCGGTGATATCCTTTATTGCATGTATCTCATAGGTGGTGGCAGAGGTAAGGGGAGGAGTGGTCAGCGTAATAGTTCCACCGTTACCCTGTACATATGCACCGTCAACGCCGCCGGTCCGCAGATAGTATTTTACATCTGCCTCCGTGCCTGTGATCT
>CAZVLJ010000006.1:51651-74617 GCA_964627825.1 uncultured Rikenella sp.
GTGCCCGTTCCTCCATTGGTGGCGGCATTGGCAGCAAGTACCGTATTGTCAGTTTCACAGAAGGCCTGTGCCGGCCCTGCACTGGCAGCTGCCGGAGAGATATCCCTCCTGATTGTATATATCGCGGATGCGGAATCACATCCACCATGGTTTGAAAAGACAGACCACCGGAACCTGTTGTCACCCTGCCACAGCCCTGACACGGTTGATGTCGGACTGGTAATGGTTGTGATTGTCGGTTCGCTCTGCGCTGTGACCTGCCTTACAACAATATTGTCAAACAGATGATATTCGTTTGGATCATTATTTCTGCATCTGATAATTATCCTGAGATTGTTACCGGAGATATTGGTCACAGAGGCAGTCCTGCTTCCGAAATTTCCAGTGTTATTGCCATTGGTTGAAAAGAGGTTTTCTGCCCCGCCGTTAATGCTGTAATATACTCTTATATAGTCATTGCTTTCCATTGATCCTGTCTCCTGGAGATAGACACTCACCTCAACAGGTGACACGGAAGCAATAGGTATGGGATCAGACCGCCATACTGCTTCGGCATCAAGATCTCTTCCAACCATTCTGCCGGATTCAACTCTGAAGTAGGTATTGTCGTCGGGTGAGATGCCTGAAGTGGTCCACTCTGTTCCCGAGGTGGCATACTGCGGACTCTCGGAAAAAGTTTCCTGCCATACCAGGTTATTTATGAATGTCCATTCGCCAAAGGTGCCTGAGGCAGGCGAGTTACCAGAAAGGCTGGCGCTTGTATTATTGCATATCTCCTGTACGGGACCCACGGTTGCAACGGGCGCGCGGTCAACCCACAGTGTTTTTGTGTCTGAAACGCTCGCGCAGGGCGAATTGCCCGTCGCCGTCAGGGTGAGGGTGACAGTTGTATTCGCCTCTGCAGCACCGGGAGTATAGGTAGGGGTAAGCGTACCCTGGCCTGCAGTGATTGATCCCGCCCCGTTGTCTGACCAGGTCAGTGTCAGGTAATCCGAGGCTGTGGCATCATTGACAGTGTAAGGGGTTCCCTGGCAGGTTGCAGCATCGGCTCCTGCATAAACCTGCGGAGCCCTGATGATCGTCAGAACCAGTTCATCATAGACTAACGGACAGGGCCCTGCCGGATTGTTTGTTGTAAGCCTGAGAGTAACGGCCCCTGCTGTTATGTCCGCAGCGCTGGGAGTATAGGTTGTTGACAGGCTGCTGGCATTACCGAACGTACCAGACCCGGATGTTGTCCAGGTGGTTGATGTAGCAGAACCTCCCCGGGTTCCGGAGAGTGAGGCCGGGGTATTGGAACAGATGGTCTGATCCGGACCCGCATTCACCGTGGCAGGCCGACCGATGATAACCTCATAAGGCAAAGAGGTCCTCGGACATGCCAGCGGGGTGGTACCATATACTGTAACAGTATATTCGCCTGCCTGAGTGTAATCATTTAGTGTTATGGTCTGGGTGGTGACACCTGTGGGAGAACCGTTCCTCCGCCATAAATAACTGCCATTGGGCGAGGGAGTGGACCTCAGGGTTATCGAGGTTGCATCATCGTCACAGAAATCGTTCGCACCGGCAGATACAGATATTACCGGAATATCCGGCAGGGGGTCAAACGTCAGTCGCATCGTATCAGTATGCTCGGGACACATGCCCGTGGCATAGGCATGCAATACGAGGTCAACATAACCTGTGGCCAGATCATTGGGGCCTGCATTGTAGTTGGCATTGCCTGCGCTGGATGCATTGGAGAAGGTTCCGTCTCCCATCGTTGTCCATAGCGAGGAAGTGCCGTCAACAAGAATACCATCGGTATTAAACGGATCACCGGCACAGACATTATCATCAGGACCCGCATCGGCAAGAGGACCGTCAACTATCAGGATAATTGCATCATCCGTATTGGCGTCCCCTGCATTTGGATTGGTCTGGTTTCCGTTCCAGGGATTACATACGTTCCAGTTGCGGACCGTGACCTCAAACTGGTCTCCTGCTACCGTTCCCACACCGTCAAAGGAGATGGGATAAGTATTATTCAGGGAATAGGTCCCTGTGACCGGATCTACCGGGATCTCCACTATCGGTCCTTCAAAATACCCGCTCTGGGTATTGTATGGTGCAACAGTTGCACCAGTCACCGGGTCAACATCCCAAGGGCCTGTTATCGGATTTCCGTCGTTATCGGTAAGATAGACTACAGTCTGTGCGGGTCCCACCTTGATGTAAAGGTTCGGAATTCCCTGACCGGCAAGCGGATCAGTGCCATAGACAAACTGTTCATGCCTGTTGGTATGGTTGGGTTTCTGTGCTGTGGGATTATCCTGGATATTACATGAAAAATGAGTGGCATCCTGAAACTGAAAATCAAGAAGAGGCAGCCCTTCGCAGACATCCTCCTCGTCCGGCGTTATGTCTATCTGACCATTCGCCAGGGCGATATCATCCTGGTGCCAGTTACCAACAAGCTGTATTTGCCTTGAATCGAGGCATGCCGACCCGTTATCGATTATTTGAATCATTACTTCATATTCGCACAACCCGTCGGCAGGGTATGTATGGGCTAATTCCACTCTTAAATAATAGTATGTTACACCTGCAACAACCCTTGACTGGACAGCAGGATAAACATTGGTGGTGTTTCCGTCACCCCAGATAAACTGAACCCTGTAGGTAGGATTGGGGGGCATTATAGAAAAATTAAAGTCATAGTAGACTACGGTCGTTGCCGGCGCACAAGTACTTGCAAGCAGCTGGCCGGAACCAGAGGTCCCCACGATAGTACATTGTGCAACAATCGATTGATTGAAAACACCTAGTATAAAACCAGTCAGTAAGATGATCCTGAACAGAAGCTTCATGGTTCTGTTCATTTTTCTGTTACTAATTATTTTAGACTCCATGTTATCAAGGTTTATCCGATATATTACAACGTATCAGAGCTGTTTATAATATGTGACCAATAATAAATTAAAAAGGTTGCCTCTGAAGAAGCAACCTTTTTCTAATTCTCATTAGTGACATGTGACTATTTATATCAGTCACGGGAAAAACCTACAATCAAGGATTTTCCTGAAGTGTATAGTTCCTTATCTTCCTTAGGGAAAATTTAGCTGCATTTCTGACATTCTGGCCTACAAGCTCCCGGATCCACCCGCATGCTCCTGAATTCCAGCGCTGTGGGTGAATCGTTAGCATCAGCCTTTCAGGGAAAAGAGGGTTATTGAGTCCCCTTATAATCTCCTCTGTTTTCCTGAATCTGAACCTGTTATTTAGGGTTATTGCTGTTTCTGTAGCAGCCATTGCACTTCCCGGGACAGGTTTTCTGACCCACCCATCAAAAAACTCCATGTCTCTTGCATATATCCTGTCCCTGATTGACATCGCAGCTCCATTCCATCTTCTCCCGGTATCTGTGAGATAAAGGATATCTTCGAGAGGAATATCAAAATAGGGCTCACAGATTATCCCGGCATTACTATAATCATTGTATTTCCATATAAGCCTGCTGTCATAACAGCTTTTCGGGCTTCCGTGCATGCAGGCAGTCGTAACTGGCGCAATCTCACGTAACATTTCAAGATTTTTACAGAAACTATTATATGCTTCGCCTGCAAGGTATTCAGTATGCGCGTAATCATTTCTTTTCCTGATGTTTTCATTCCTCCTTGAGACAATATCAAGGTCTTCATAATGATACCCTATTTCATGACCTAAGGATTCGATCTCCATTATCACGGTGCGCACGAAACTCTCTGAAGTGATCCGGAAATAATACGTCCCGGCAATGCCAAGTATGGCCTCCATCTGTGCGCACGCGAGAGCATTTAACGGTTTCCTGTCAATATCATGCCTAAGGACGACCAGACGGCCGGTAATACCGGCTTTATCGCTCTCATAGTCTCTGACAGTTTTGAAATTGTATCCTGAACCTTTAAGAGTTCCCAGCAGGTTGTTAAGGGCAACCAGGGTAAAATCCATGCTAATTGATCAGTTATGACCGGGGAGTCACTTTTTGGATAATACTGTGCTGTAAACGGTATCTGAGTTAACTCTCAATATATAGTTCCCGCTCTTCATTGAGCCAAGATCTAAAGTAATCAACTCGTCTCCTTCAACGGCAATTCTCCTGACAAGCCTGCCCGAGTAATCCAGAAGTTCAACAGTGGTAACCGGGCAGTCATGATTAGTAAGCTTTATGCTTACATAGTCAGTGGCAGGGTTCGGATAAACAACAAATGGTTTTTCACTGCTTTTCATCTCATAAGCTGGCATTGCATCCGGCTCAGTTATAGCTCCCGGTTCAATACATTCACCCAGACAAGCGCCATTGGCCAGGTATTGATCCAAGAGTCTTGTCATAATAAAAATTGTCTGACGTTCATAGCACACTGGCACTTTACGTACACGAGGAGCAATTTCATAATGATAGAAGATCTCTGACTTTGAATCAAGCCCCCATGCTCCGTTTAGCCACTTCTCCACATAGTTGGAGGTTTGTATTCCACAACTGTTATGGGCAAAATATGTCCGGGTATTGTTTACCCATTCGGAATCTTTATAATCCTGTCTGATTTGGTAAAATTTCAAACCGGTGGAAGTATAATTATAGATCATCCTTGTGACATACTGACCTGATGACAGTATAGCTCTACGCTCTGTCAGATAACCGCTTTCATCATAGAAAAGGCTGTCATCGGAAAAGTCTGTCCACTCATCATTTTTCCAGTAATCCCGGTGATAAACAATCAGATTGTCAGCTTCATCATAATTATATGTGAATGTGTTAAGATTTTCCCAGCCATCAGCTCGCCACACAGTAACATTTCTGGTTGAAAGACGCTCATAATCATCATAATATAAATCCTGTTTCTGCACAGGCAACCATTTGTCTTCGTTGAAACTATATGTCCGGAGGCTTGACAAAAGACCTTCCTGATAGAAATACACTATCTTTGATACAGGCATCCTGTCAATGGTTGTATTGATTATACTGTCAAGTATCCCGTTTTGATAGTAGTTATAAGTGATTGATGCCAACTCATATTGTGAATTATCCCTGTTATACGAGTATGTGTAGACAGAATCGGGAATAATTGTGAAATAGCGACTTTCAGCTGCGGTTATTTCGCTGATAGTAAGCAATATAAATAATATTGAACAACTCCTTGTTACTTTCATTTTTCGATGTTACGGATTAAATCTATACGTTTTTTCCTGTTTTAGTGAAGCTATCCGGCCACTCGTCAACAAATCTGACAAGGAAGGCCGTAACATCACATTTACTGTTGATTAAACGTTCACTTCGGCTTTTTGTTTCGGATTTGAGATCAGGCCGGTCAAGTACTTCATCAACTTTCGCTATCACTCCCTCAAAACCTGTAAATGCAGATATTAATCCGTACTCTCTTCCCTGCTCGGCAATCAGGTCGGGAATTACAGAGTTGATATAAATTGCCGCGGTACCAAGGATTCCGCATTCCGATGCCATTGTGGCTCCCTCTCCAACAAAAAGAGAAGCAAACGCCAGTGCATGATGTATCTTTTCAGGCCTGAGCGGGAACCTGTATTTCTCCAGTTCAGCCGGCAGTTCAGATTCAGAGCTAATAAACAGGGGACCACGCTTCACCAGGTGCCTGACTATTCTGATCTTCTGTTCAGTGGTAAGGCCTGACGATTTTTTATCATGACTGGCACTCCATGCCACAAAACGCACAATGGAGAAAACTGTGCCGTCAGATAGCCCGAGTTCCTTAAATATCCCGGCATCAGGCTTGAAATAAGAAGGATGCAGGTATGCCAGCTCATGATAACCGTTATAGCGTACCTGTTTATTCCCATAGTCAAAGGGGAATGATTCAGAAGTAAGGACAGCCTTTGTGAATGGCAAATAGATCCCTACCTGTTCCGGATTTCCTGTATCTTCCAGGGTGATATTGGGTTTCCTAAGAATCAATGCTGACAGCAGCGTGTACAGTGAACCATGGCTCAGATAAACATCAGGCCTGAATCTGAGACTGATAAACAGGACTTTAACATTGTACCTGAACAATCCCCATATTTTCCCCGGTGCTGAGGAATAATGAGGGCCTAGTGACCTGTACGGTAGCCCCTCTGCTTCAATCAGTTCAGATTCAAACTCCTTTTCGCGGATGGTGAACAGCACTTCATGTCGCTTCAGGAGAAAGATACGGGCAAAATTACGGAACAAATGAATATGGCCCGGATGACCGATATCAATCAGTACTCTCATAATCCGGCTTTCTTCAATACTAACAGCCCTATCCGCCCCAGCCTGTAAAGCGCAGGCCGGCTTACTCTTAAGAATCGTCCGCATTCAACCAGCTCCCCCCCGAAGCGAGCCTTGAAATCTCTTACTCCGTAATGCTCTCCGGCTCTGCCTGCGCCCATCATGTCAAACGTGCCTATTCCATTGTTGCAGGCGTATTCCATGGCACACCATGTAGCCATCACACTTGGGTATAACTCCGGGAAAGACCCATCCATTCCGCATACATAATACTCATAGACAGCACGGCCATCCAGCACCGGACACATAATTCCCCCAATGATCCTGTTCTCATGTCTGACAAGCAGATATTTCCCCAGGTTCCTTCTGTAAAACTCAATAAAAAAACCTTTCCCCGGTAGAGGTTTGTGAAGCTTTTCGCGATAGAGCCGTCGTAATATCTCGTAAAACTGCAGTACCTCATCAGTACCTGTAGCCTCACTGCAGTTGACGGACAATCTCCCTGCTTTCCTTATCTGGCGTTGTCTGGAACTGCTTACTCTGCGAAACATCTCTTCACGGTTACCGGTATCAATTCTAAAATTCAGATAAGGGATATATTCAAAACCGTTCTCTTCAAACAAGCTCCTTAAATCCCCATAATCTGACAGGTTTCTTACCTCGGTATAAATTGATCTCCTGCGTGTTTCACTGACAATAGCCTCAAGTAGCATGCCGGCGGCATGGGGAGTCTCTTCGTCATACAGGATTCCGCCATAGATTATAGCCCTTCGGGAGAAGTAACCTTTTAATCCGCATTCTTTCTGATATGTTACCACCGCCAGTGATCTTATCCTTGTGTCATCAGTCACGGCAAAGGCTTTGGCCGCCATCCCACTGACTGAATTGAAAAAATCTAAATAACCGTGAGTCTGAAAAGGGGTTGATCTGCTGTTCTCCCTGATAAATGCTTCCCATTGCGACAAGGGTATTTCTCCGTTTGTAAGCAGTTTCACCTGTAGTCTCCTTGAAGTATTGATTTGTATAAATCTGTTATTCTTGCTGCAACCGACGCGGAGTCAAGCCCCAGTTCAAAGATTCTTTGCCTGCCATCACTCCTGGCGCCTGTTTTCAGGATCTGGTTAACGGCTTCAGCAAGATCGGCGCTGTTGCCACCTGTAATAAAACATCCTTCAGTTTCGCCGGCAATTTCTCTGATATCACCCACATCGGTAGCTACGAAAGGACAGTTGCAGGCCATAGCCTCCTTTATTACATTCACCCCTCCCTCCCTGTCAGACGTAAGTAAAAGCAGGTCAGCGGCATTCAGATAACATGGAATTGTACTGTTTTCAATGTCATGAACATGATAAAGGTCAACAGAATCATCATTCAGTATCGCCACTACTTCTTGAGCGAGAGGAAGATTCTTTTCAGGACGGTTTCTGCCGGCAATAAATACTATCACCTTCCTGGTCAGGCTGATGCCCAACCTTTGCCTTGCCTCATCCCTGTTACCGGTTGTGAACCTTTCAGTATCTACCCCGTTGGGAATTAGATGAGCCCTATTAAGCCTCAGTCTTCTTTTCATCTCCCGGGTCTTGACTATTACAGCCTTCCATCTCACAGCTGAAAGAAACCTTATCATCAGGCGAACAAAGATACCCTGCCAGGCATCTGATCCCATAAGTGAAACCACCAGGGGAAACCTCCCTGCCAGAGAGGCGGCAAAAGCACTAAGACTGTAATGTGCATGCACAAGATCATACGTTCCGGCCCGCACTTCCCGGCGTATCTGCCTTACAGCCCTGGCATAACCTGACAGCCCCGGAGAAATGATGAGGTAGTTTAAATCTATGCCGTGACGTTTTAGAGACTCTCCCTGGTTTCTGACCACATATCCCACATCCCCCATTCTGCCGCTTGAGACAAACAATACCTTCAGCATTCTTCCTTTAAATACCATGCAATGCCATACACATATATTTTCTCAATACTCCCCTCATTGCTGACTGTCTGCCATCGTCCATTATTTCTCAGGAATAGATCTTTTGAGTACTTCCTGAGGATTCCTGCGGTACCAAAATATACACATTGGAACTCCAAGAGGTAGAATCGTTCACCATCCCAGGCAACATCCATTGAGACACACGGAACATCCAACGCCCTGAATATCTTCCAGCCGAAATCAAGTATCCCATCCGGTGCATGTGCTTCAAGACCATAGCTGTAATTATCATATCCTCCACCACTGGCCCTGAATTCTCTTTCCGGGAATACGGGCCTGTTGAAGATAAATGCCCGGTCACCGAAGTAATAAATCTTCCAGTCATTCTTAAGCCCGGGGATATAGTCCTGCACCACAAACTCTCCTCTGTAAAAGGAGTCACGCTTATAACCCTTGTGACGGATCTTCCTCAGATGCTCCTTAAGTCTGAACTGAAGTGTCACAGGCGTTACGATTCTGTGTCTTATAATTCTTGTAAGTTCATCATACGAATGCGCAAGAAATACGTTGCGACCCATTGCGCCGCAGGATCCCTTCACAATCACCGGATACCTGAATTGTGAAGAAAGGGCAAGCTCTTCCAGGGTTCCAAAACAGGCCGACTTAAGATTACCTCCGGCTTCATCAGGCAACATGACCCGAAGAAGCTCCATAAATACTTTGTTATTGTTTGCCCTTAGATACCGGTAGGCGGGAATCACCTCCGCTCCGGCATATTCGAGAGCAAGAATGACGTCCTCTATGAACTCCTTATATGTCAGGCCTTTATCCTCAGAGGATGTATATAGAACTTGTCGTCCCTTCCACCTGCCATCACCAGGATCAACCTTGCTGAGAGGAATAAAAATCGCTTCATACCCGGTATCAAGAAATGATTTACGAAGTAATTCCTGATCCATACCTGACCGGTAGGGAGAATCGTCGTGTTTAGAACCGAATCTCCCTTTGTAATCAGTAAGCAGGTAAATCTTGTTCATAAGGTTCTGGTAAGTGTCTGAGATAATCTGCTGCAAAGATAAGGCTATAAAGCCGTGCTTTCACATTGCTGAAACCGGGCCCGCGGAGCGAATCTATTTCTCGTTTATTGAACATATCATCATTGACAGGCAAGCTTTCATACCATATTCTGTTATGATCCCATGCCTCGTGCACGGCCATCGGATCAGTATTTGGGATTATGGCTCGGGACACTCTTTTCCTGAGCCACCCCGTCAGTATTCTGGACTTACCCCAAATGGTGAGGAGGTCATCCGGCCGGTAACCTTTGTCTGTCATATACGTTCCAAAGCAGGGAGCGGCTTTTTGTATTACTGAGGCATAAAGTATCTGCCCCTTGTATCTCCTGCCGGGACGTTTCTCCAAATATCCGGAATTGATGCCAGCCAGGCCCGTCGAAAGAAGCTCTTTAAGAAAATGCCTGTCCAGAAATGGAGTCCTGTTAATAACCCGGCTCCATTGCCCTGAGAGTTCAGACCCAAAATATTTCCTGAAAACCTCTTCAAAAATGTACAGATAAAGCTGCATATTACTTCCAATTCCTATATATCTCCGTTCAAAACAGGGCAGTCCTGAGATATCCTCTTCAATGTTTCGTAGTTCATTTTCAATCACATCTGCTGACATTAACCGCATAAGCGAATGCTTTCTCAGGGATGCCACAGCCTCTTCCGGCCCCCTGGACTTAAACGCCATGTACAACAGAGGTGAAATCATCACCCCTGGTGTATGCACTGCCCTAAGAACCTCACTCCCAAAGTTTCCAGTAACCAGATACCGTGTCTCACGTCCAAGCAATGCTGAAGCATAAATATAGTGTGCCCGCGAAAAAGTGCCTGTACCGGAAGACTTTATAATAAATTTCTTCCCTGCCTCAAGGCTTTCATTTCGAACATAGTGACCGTCAAGCAGCACCGGAACAAAAGATATCCCGGCCTTTGAGGAGATCTCTGCGGCAATGCTCATGTCCCCTGTCATAGTTGAGCCCATGCAATAACCCGAGAAAGTTCTTCGGTGAAATAGCCCTGAAGCAGCAAGTGTTCTGCTGTCAAAACCACCTGTCAGCGCAGTCAGATAATGCTCCCCGGGCAGGTACTTTTCAATTGCATTGAGAAAGATGTCCGTCATCACCGAGAGGCTCTTCTTCCATGAAACGGGATCATTGCAGAACCATTCTTCCGTAACCGTGTGCCTGACGATCCGGTAATTGTCACTTCCGGCAACAAGTGCCGAACATGAATCAAGCAGAGAAACACCTTCAACCAGGGTGCAGTTAAAAAGAGGATAATTAAAAAGAATGGATTCTATAACGAATCGCGCTGACACATTTTTCAATCCGGTATGCCCGGCAATTGTAAAAACATTATCCGAAAGAATTATACTGTTCCCTTTTACGCAGTAATAGAGGGGAACAACGCTGAAGGGAGATGTGCCGAATGCTATCTCATTTTTTTTAAAGTCGTTGAAAATGAAATAATAATGACCGGATATGTTTTCAGTAATAAACCGGATATTACGTTGCAAAGGCAAGTCTTGCAAGAACCGGTCATCGTATATCGGATCACCCCAGGCCATAAACTCATAGTCGTCTCCCCTGATATGGATACTGAAGTCAGGAGTATCGGCAAATAGTTTCAGAGGTGATTTTATCTGCAGTTTGAGGGGTATCTCTGCCAGAAACGAAATTTTCATCGGTCTGTTGATAATAAGGTGTTTACCTCAGGTTGTCTTAGATTGTCATAAACTGAACACAGACCCTGTACATGCTGTTCGAGAGAAAAGCGCTTGCTGAACTGTTGGGAAGCCAGGGAAAGATCTGCTCTCAACTCATCTATTCCAGCAATTCTGTCAATTATCTCCTGTTCCATACCTGGCCCTGCCGCGACAAGGAACTGAGGGAAGTCATAAAATATCTCCCGTACAGATGGTATGGCAGAAGCGATAACCGGAACCCCGAACAGAATACTCTCCACCACGACATTTCCGAATGACTCAGCCTCAGAGAGAAACATCATAATGTCAGCCTGACGATAAGCAACGGAAAGGTCGGGAACAAAACCCATAAAAGTAATGTATCCGTCAGCACCGCTTGATCTGCAATACTCTTCCAGTCTCTTTCTCAGGGGGCCGTCGCCGTAGATAAAAAACTGTGCATCACTCCTGAATTTTCTTATTGCAGCAGCTATGTCAATCCATCGGAACAAGTTCTTACCCTCGGCAAGTCTTCCTGTATAGATGATATTTAGACCCTCCCTGACCACAGGATCAGCTACAGCGCTGATCCGGGATGAACTGACAGGATTGTAAAGGACATCGATATGAGGTTTAAACGGGGCCAGAAATTTCATGAAAACATCACGACTGTAACCGGAATTGGCAAGTATTCTGTATCTGCTGCTGAGAGCAGCGCGCCATGCCAGTTTTCTCAAAGTCTTCTGAAGCATGCCGGTGTAGTGCAGGGTTCCTCTGACGGAATAGACCGCGCTCTTTACTCCTGCCAGCCGAAGTACAAGCAAAAAGAAAGGCCCTGTATTGAATCCGTGAAAGATTGTGTGTTTCCGTTTTCTTGCGTGGCGCCATAATCTCCAAGCCGCTGCCAGGTTATTCACGGATCCCCGGAATACTCTTACCGGAACTCCGTTATACACATTATATTCTCCTTTTCGGGGAGGCCTTATTACAAATGCGGAAAATGTGTCCTTCGGAAACATTTTGATAATCTCCGGCATAAGAAGCTCAATCCCTCCCGGAGCTGAAGTATAATGAACCAGACATATTTTGTAATTCATGATACCCATCACCTGGCAAGCGCCTCCGCCAATCTTATGGCATTCAGTTCATGACTGTATTCCCTTGCAAGAAATGCATCCATCCTGTTAACCAGATCAGCTCGCTCTCTTTCGTTTTTAAGGAAATATTCAGCAATATCACCAGCCTTGCGGTAATCACGTATTAAAGGCAGTTCTTCCTCTAATCCTCTAAAAATAAGACCGTCAACATCATTTCGGTGCTCGATAAGGGGGAGCGCTCCGGCTGCCAGCGCCTCAAACATGCGGAGATGGACACCGCTAATAATACCGGGATTCCCGTCAACCGGGATAACTGATGCATTGTTGTACATCCGGTTCATATCTGCCTGGGAAATAAACCCACTCTCGGAAAATACCCGCTCAAGGTCCGGGAAAAACGGGAACCATCTCCTCCATGCGCTGTTGCCGTATAATCGGAAATTGAAACGGGTAAAGCTGCTCATAAGCAGGGCTTTCTTATATCCCCATGAGTTAAGGTAACAGGAACCTACATATAGCACCCCGGCTCTCCCTTCAGCTGCAGAACCGCAGTCAGGTAATAACCTGAAATAGGACGATTTGTCAACTCCCGGTATAAAGTAGACCGTCCTTTCCAAACCCATCGTTACCAGTTGCTGCTGCCAGTACGAATCAGGAGAAAGAATCAGGTCTGCATGAGGCAGGCAGGATAGATAATAATTGTTCTGGGGGGTATAAAAGGGAGAGTCACCCATAAAGAAAACCAGCCTTGCCATGCTGCTTATAAATCGGCACGTTTCGGGAACCATATAAAGGGAATTGTATATTAGCACGAGGTCAGGGTTGTATTCTTTAACCTGGCGGAGGATTCTCTCATTTACCCTCTCCAGAAAATGCTTTTCCCATTTTCTCCTTAATCCATGTGGCAATCTGAATGCCTGACTGTTGAACTTCATAGTCCTGCCACTGATGGCTGAGCGGATATCAGAATGTTTTACTCCCTCAGCAAGGTGACTTAAAATCTCCAACAGAGAGTTGCTGAGTGAATATTGCGCCGGGCAGAGCAGAAGTGCTCTCTCAAACTTTTTTCCCATTGATATTTCTTAATGCCTTGTTATACTGAAGCGCTCCAAAACTGAAAAAGACAGCCTGAGGAATGATCTTCTCCGGCAAACCCGAGAAACTGAACTGCTGTCCGCTGGTGGAGTGGATAAAGAACCAGCCCGAAAGAAAAACAACAAATACCATAAGCCCGCCTCTGTATGGATGCCGGGCCGGTAAACTGAAATATACACCAATGATCTTATAAATAAAACAGATCAGGAAACCATTGAGAAGCAGGAAGCCGGTCACCCCGTAAAGAGCCAGAATACTTTGATTCCCGACATGATCATCAAGATATTCATATCCTTTATCAGACAGTCCCCAGCCAAACACAGGATTATCCATCCATCCGCCAAGAGCTCTTTGACTCCTGTAGTCAAGTCGCTGCAACGTTCCGCGAGCAGTGAGGTCACCTTCTGAAATAGCCTCTATTGTCTCGAGGCGTCCACGTGCATAATCTATCTGGTTGCTGATTACCGGGATGGAGAGGGCCCATATTATAAGTGGCAGGGCAATGATAACAACCCTGAAATTCCTTCTGGCACGTATTATATTGGTAAAAATTACTGATAGAATTATGATAAAGCTGAAGCCTATTATCCAGCCGCGTGTTGCAGACAATAAAGCCATTGCCGGAGCAGCAAGCAGAACGGCGAAAGGCAGCAGGCGATCATGAGGACCGTTACTCACTTTGTTGAGTATGAACAAGGCTCCGAACAATCCCAAAAGAGTGCTGCTTGCATTATAAAACACGCGGAATTCATCTCTATCCTTTTCTTCTTCGATGGCTATTCCGCCAGCCTCCATGGTTGACATCCCGGTAAACAAAGCAAATAACTGCGCAGCAAACGCCAGGAGCACTACCACAAATACTATTCTGAAGAACTTTTCATACATACCCTGATCAGTAAATAACCTGGGAATGGAATAAAACAATAACATCGGGATAATACCCTTCACCACACGAAAATAGACATTCAGCCCTCCCTTAAGACCCATCATCTGTCCCCAAACAACACTAAATATCATGAACATGAGAAGGACCTCCAGGTACCTGTTATAAAACAACACAGGTTTGACACCTCTGCCGGTTGCTTTGAATACCGTAATCAAAACATAAAACTGTAAAAGTTCAACTGCCGGGAGACCGGGTAACAGAGGGATTGTTGCCTCATAAAGACCAAAAAATCCGAAGAAGCCATCTGAGGTTGAAAGGAAAAGTGCCAGCCAAAGTGGTTCATTATTTGAAAAAGAGTATGACGTAAGCAGGATTACATACCATATAACCCTGACAGACATTGGGGCATAATATGTTACTGCCAGGGTAACCATAATCAGCCCAAGGTATTTAAGAAGATCGGGCAAACCGACAAACCATCTGAATACCATGTTCCTTTCCATCAGGCTTTAATAAACACTGATCTAACTGTATTTGCCCGGGAACACTCCCGCTCTGAATTCATGCATAAAGTCTCTGAGTTCACTTATCCCGTTAATGCCAGTCAACCATCCAAGGCCCCCAAAGAACAAGGGCACACATGTAACCTTGAGAAGTAATTCAATCCAGTCAGATCCTGCTGCTCCGGCTTCTATAAATAAACTCAGTGCAAACGACAAACCGGAAATAATGAAAAGCTTTAATAACGGAGTGAAAATCAATCGATAACTGATGTTGTGAATTTTCCCCACTGCCACTGCTGAGAAAATCATTGAGACCATGGTTGAAAACACCTGGCCGGCAATAAGTGCCTCAATGCCGTATCTGAACAAAACAAGAATACTGATAAGTAACAGGGCTTTTTTCAGAATATCAATCCTCAGTGAGGTTCCCCCGCGTCCCGTTGAGTAGAGTGTATTTATGTTGAATATCAATAATGGCAGAAAGAAACCATCAATAAAAAAAAGCTTCATAAAAGGTACTGCAGGCAGCCATTTCGCTGTTAAAGCCAAAGAAATAAAAGGCCGGCTTGTTATTATCAGCATAAGTGATCCGAGAAACATCAGGAAGGTCAGGAGATTAAAAGATCTGATGTAATTATTTTTAAACCTTTCCATGTCATCCTGTATTGTAGCAAATGCAGGAAACACTACCCGGTTAACAGAATATGAGGTCTGACGTATAAAAATCTCATGAAATCTGTTGGCATTCGTATAAAATCCCAATTGTGAAACAGGGAAAAACCTGCCTATAAGCGGATAATAGCTTTTTAAAAAAATGACATCAGTCAGACCCTGCAACAACACTTTATACCCAAATTTAAAAAGGGATCTGAATCTCCTGTAGTCAAAAACTAACCGGGGTTTCCACCTTGTTGAAAACCACAGGCCTGCAAGGTATATCACATTGCCGGAAAGAGTCTGAAATACAAGTGCCCACACCTCATATCCTTTGAGTGCCAGGGCCAACCCCGTCATACCCGATATCAGAGCACTCAACAGATGTATCCAGGTAAGCTTCCTGAAGTCCATTCTTTTTGTCAGAATGGCTACCTGAACAGAACAGAGAGAATTGATAATAATTCCTGTGGCAGCTACCCTTGTAATGGCAACAAGGATCTCTCTTCCAAAGAAACGGGCAATAGCTCCGGCACCAAAAAAAAGAACCAGGTATACAATGACCGCAACCAGAATATTGAACCAGAAAGCGGTGAAGAGGTCCTCTTCAGCGTGATCCCTCTTCTGTATCAGAGCCATTGAGAATCCGCTCTGCATAAGGACCTGCCCAATGGCAATGAATATCACTATCATTCCCATAAGGCCATAATCATCAGGAGAGAGAGTACGGGCAATCACTATTGTGAATGCAAACTTCACCAGATAAACCCCGAAATAATCAAGAAACGACCAGAAAATACCCTTTGCGGTTTTTTGCCTTAATCCTTCCATCCAGCCTGAGATGCAGTCTAAGTTGTTTTCTCTCTGTTTATAGGTCTTGCGGGTACCCCTCCAACGAAGGTATCCGGTTCAACATCCTTGTTTACCAGTGAGCAGGCACCAATGCGGGCGTTCTCACCAATGGTAATCCCGGGGGAGACTATCACCCCTGAATAACAAATAGAATTGCGCTTAAGCGTTACCGCCCCCTTATTCTCAGGGCAGGGCGGAATGAGAGTGGTGGTCTGGTGAGTCCATATCTGGCAGAAGCCTCCTATACCGGCATACTCTTCAAAGACAATAGGCTCAGACAGATCAATTATTGCCTTGTACCCCACGAATGATCTCTCCTTCAGAATCAGGTTCTTAAAAGGCCTTACGGCATCAGGACGCTGAATGATCATTCCTCTCTCAATCCTGGTGGTATCAGAAACGGTTGCCCCGTACCTTCTCAGATACTTGACAATATACCTGAAAGGCATCTTCTCAATAACCCTCGCCAGCCCGTATGGACCGTGCAGCCAGAAACCATATCTGCACTTGATGTTCCAGCCTAAATCCTCGAAGCACCAGAAAACCTTCTTTAACATCTCATCTATGCTTTAAAAACCTTTTTAACAGCCCTGACAACAGTCTCACGCTCCTCCTGTGTGAGTGAAGGATAGAGAGGCAGCCTCAGGAACCTGTTGAAGAACGCCATTGATCCGGGCATTTCATCATCTGTTGCCAGCTCCCGGTAAAACCTGTTCATGTGCAGGGGCGAATAGTGAACGTTGGCCATCACTCCTTCATCCCTGAGTGCATCCATTACCCAGTATCTATCTTCCGGAGGCACCAGTATACCGAAGATGTGCCAGTTTGTTTCGGCTCCTTCGGTAATGCGTATGAATTCAATCTCTTCTATACTGCTGAGATTTTCAAGATAATACTCCGCAATACTCCTGCGCAATCCGTTCATCATATCAATCTTCTTCATCTGCGATACTCCCAGGGCTCCAAGAATGTTCGACTGAACATAGGAGTTCCCGGTATCAACATATTCATAAAAACCCCTGGTGCGGTTTTCAGTGATGAAGGTATGCTTGTCTGTTCCCTTCTCGCGAAGCACCCTGATACGCGCAGCAATGGCATCATCATCGGTGACCACGGCGCCACCCTCACCGGTAGTCAGGTTCTTGGTCCCGTGGAAACTGAATGTGGAAATATCAGCCAGGGTGCCTGTCCTGCGTCCTTTATAAAGAGAACCAAGTGACTGTGCTGTGTCATGCACAACGTAAAGTCCATGCCTGCACGCAATTGCGTTGATCGCTTCCATGTCGGTCGGGATACCGGCATAGTCAACAGGAGCAATTGCTACTGTCCTGGCGGTGATGCACTGCTCAAGTTTCGAAACATCGAGGCTGCCGTTATCAGCATAAACATCAGCTAAAACAATCTTCAGGTTGTTGTAGACAGCACCGAGAGCGGTTGAAGTATATGTAAAGTCAGGCACAATCACCTCTGACCCGGGAGGAAAACCTTTCACCCTGAAGGCCAGCTCAAGGGCAGCCGTGGCGGAGTTGACAAACAAAACATGCTTTGCGCCCAGGTACCCGGCCAGCATTTCTTCAAACCTTCGGCACTCAGGACCGTCACCTGAAACAAACGTTGATCTTACAGCCCTGTCAATCGCAGCAAAATCATCCTCGTCGAGGTAGGGCTTGTGTATCAGTACCGGCTGACCGGTGACAGGCGTTCCGCCGTTTATTGCCAGGGCGGGATTCGATTTATCCAACATTCGATTCTAAATTGTCTTATAATGTGAAAAATACTCGTAAAAACCATATATCCTGATCAGTTCGTCAATGCCGTACTCAACCGTGCGGGCCGGTCTGAACCCCATCTTTTCAATCCTGTCAAAATTGACAATGAAATGTCTCAGATCCTTGTCCTTAACCTCTGAATTGATAATTGAGAAATCAACCTTCCTTTTGATCTTTTCCGCTATCTCCTCCTTGGAGAAATTCAGATTGTTCCCGCCTGCATTGTAAATCCCGCCCTTCATCAGGTCAAAATTCTTCATGGCAAAAATATAGCAGTCGGCAGCATCCTCCACGTGAATAAAGGTCCGCTTCGCGAAACTGTCAAAGAGCACTATGACCCTCTCCTTGACGGCTTTATATACAAAGTCATTGACCATCAGATCCATGCGCATCCGCGTGCTGAAACCGAACACAGTTGCAAACCGCAGTGAGACAACGTTCGGTTTATCGTGAAGTATCTGCTCTGCGGCATGCTTGGTCTGAGCGTACGAGCTGACAGGATCAACAGGCGTGCTCTCATCACATGGTTCACCCGATTTGCCATACATCGAGGTTGTGGAAGCATTGATCAGCATCTGGCCCGGCGAGAGATCCCTGGCTATCTGACGTACCGCCTCAACATTGATGAGCTGAGCTGAATGAGGATTGGATGCACATGCCGGGAACCCGCTTATGCCTGCCAGGTGAAAAATGACATCATAATCCTTCATCCCCGGTATGCCGTTGCGGATATCATGCTTTATTATCTCCAGCTTGCTGTTCGTAGCTAGATGCATCACGGGCTCATAGCCATACATAAAGTTATCAAGCAGGGTTACATTATACCCCTGTTCAAGCAGTTTCCTTACAAGCACCGTACCCTTGTACCCCGCTCCCCCTGTAACTAAGACTTTCATGTTTCCTCCCATAGTATTTTTAATTAATATTTTGTTCTGCTACTCCCAAACCGTGACACTAACACTCTTCCCTTAAGCATAAGGAACAAATTACTGATAAATAACCCAATCAATACCATATCCGCCGGATACCTGAACCGGTTCGCATCACCAAGTACATTGGCATAGGTATTTGCCAGCGGGAAATACCATATTAAACCATACATTATCAACCATGGCAGAGCCTCCCGTAACCTGCCTCTCCTGCTGATCATCCAGATCATATGCACAACGGATCCGAGATAGGTCAGGACAACCATAATTATGAACAGAACCTTGTATGTCTTCAGAATGAATGAGGGAAGCACATTGAGGTTCACCGTCTCCTTCATTGGCAGGGTGGGAGAGATGTGCTTGAAGGAATAAAGAAAGGAGTAGACCCTCAGCCGGTTGATCTTGCTCCTGTTCTGTAGGGCAATCTCCTCATAATAGGGCATCAGTTTCTCATTAAGTTTCCTGATACTTTCGGGATTTTTCTCAAGCCCGTACCAGGCAAGCAGCTCCTCCTCGGCATCGCGGTACATGAAATAGCCGCTTACCTCAGGCCTGAAACTGTCATTTATCCTTCTTATGAGACCGTGCTCCAGCAACGAGCTCTTCCGGTAAACTTTTGATCTCTCTTTTTCCAGCAGCTCCTGACGGGTATTGAGGAAAATCTCATGTACCCTGCTATACTCCACACTTACAGTATTGCTTTCGTCTATTGTTGCAGGCACCGCCCACCGTTGGCCGGTGTGATGCTTAGGGATAAGCTCAAATCTCTGTATTGTCAGATAATTATGTAACGCCCAGAGACCTGTGATAATGACAACTCCGGTAACAAACAATGAAATATCTCGAAGGAGAGTGAGTATTACCGGCTTCTTCCTGGCTGTTATTGCCGCGGTGACCAGCAGAAAAACCACCACCAGCGGAATGCCGATCATATTGAAGCGAGTAAGTATCAGCAGCCCTGACGTCACTCCTGCCGTAAGCAGCATCCATGATCTTCCAGACCAGTGATTCCTTAGCAGCAACCAGGCCATCAGGGTGAACAGGAACAGGGCCAGCGTCTCTGACAATATCATGAATCCGAAGAATATTACCGTCAGGTTCAGTAATCCTGTCAGCCCCGCTGCCAGTGCCGCAAGACCACTCCCTGTCAGCCTCTCCGTGATCCTGAATATTAAAATCGAAGAGCTGAAGACAAGCACGTACTGGAATACTTCCAGTGCTTTAAGGTAATGCGGTTCACCAAAGACCAGCAGAAAGAGCCCGAGGATAATTGAATACAACGGTGAACGGTGACTCAGATCGGTGTCCGTGGCACCAGGCATATGGAAAATCTGCCTGGCAAGGTCAAGATAGGCCGGGAAGTCGCCCTGCGCCTCATAGGTTATCGGCCGGAACAGCAGGCAGTATGCAAGGCATATCCCGCCGCTTATCAGGGCAAATATCCGGAAGCTGAAAGCACTCCTACTCTTCCCCATCCTTTTTCCTGATGATATACCCGGGCCGACCCTTTACCTCTTCATAGATACGCCAGATATACTCTGCAATGATCCCTAATGAAAACAGGGTAATACCTGAGAAAAAAGAGATGATGACTACTGTTGAAGTCCATCCCGGGAGCTTCTCGCCCCAGAAGTCAGGGTTGCCAAAGATGGCAATGTAACCGTAAAAGATTATCATGCAAAACGCCAGAACCGCGAAGATGAATCCCAACCAGGTTATAATCCTTATCGGCCAGGTCGAGCCTGAAAAGAAAATGTCCTTGAAAAAGCGCATCTTCTTTTTCAGGGTCCAGCGCGATTTCACGTTTGTTCCCCTCACCCTCTCATAGGGGATAAAACAGGGACTGAATCCCAGTCTTAACACCTCAGGTATTATTGCCGTGTTGATCGGATGAATTCTCTCATTCAGCAGATCAATCAGTTCACGATCAATCAGAAAGGCGTCTGCACCACCTTGCGGAAACCGCACCTCTGACATGCTGTTGATGATACTGTAGAAAGTCCGCGCAGCAAGATTGGTCATGAAGCCGTCATTGCGACCGGAACGGTAGGGCACTATAATCTTCTCGCCTGCCTTCCAGAGCCCGTACATCTCAGCTATCTTCTGATAGGGTAACTGCTCATCATCGGGAATGAATGTGGCACAAGCACCTCTGCTCAGACTCAGGCCGGCAAAAACGGCATAATTGGAGCCATAATTCCGGCTCAGCTTAAAAGCCCTGACATTGTCATTGTTTCTCTCGAGCTCCAAAGCCAGTTCAAACGATTCATCTTCTGAACCATCATCAACGACTATGAATTCGAAAGGAATACCGTTCTCTTTCATAAGGCTGCTGACCTTCCCGTAAGAGATGCCAATCCTATCCTTGCTGTAATAGGATAATAAGATAATAGTGAGCATTTTATCTGAAGTTGTTTATTGTCTCGGCTACCCTGACATACTCCTCCTCCTCCATGACCTGGCTGATGGGCAAGCTTAAAACCTCCCGGTGAATCTGCTCTGTCAGAGGAAAAGTCATCCTGTTCCAGTGACTGTATGCACGCTGTTTATGGGGTGGAATAGGATAATGAATAAGCGTTTGTACACCGTTCTCAGTGAGATGCTGCTGCAACCTGTCACGTTCAGGATGACGGACAACAAAAAGATGGTAAACATGGCTTCGATCTTCTTCAATGCCTTCCGTTCCAGTCTTCACCGGAAGGATAATCCCCGGAATAGAGATGAGACTGTGATACTTCCGGGCTATTTGTCTGCGGCGCTGGTTATCCTCATCCAGACGCGTCAGTTTGACACGCAGCACAGCAGCCTGTATCTCGTCGAGACGGGAGTTGAGACCCTGGTAATCGTTAACATATTTCTTTGTGGATCCGTAGTTGGCAAGAGCTCTGACCATGCGGGCAAGCTCATCGTTATTTGTTGTTACGGCACCGCCATCCCCCAGAGCGCCCAGGTTCTTCCCCGGATAAAAGCTGTTCCCGGCAGCATCACCCAGCGACCCGGTCCTTCTTACAGCAAGCCCGGACACTGCTGATTTCCCGCCGGCACTGCTCCACCCGGCTCCCTCTTCTTTTTCCTTCGATCTCCAACCCCTGCTCAAGACGCCCGCTTCCATTGCAATTTCTGCTCCCGCCGCCTGGGCATTGTCTTCAATAATCTTCAGGTTGTGCCTGGCAGCAATCTGCTCCAGCTCCTCTGACCAGCAGGCCCTGCCATAGAGATGGACAACCATGATAGCCCGTGTGCGAGGTGTGATATGCTCCTCCACCTTCGCCAGGTCAAGGTTATATGTTGTCATGTCAGGCTCAACAAGAACAGGATTCAGCCGGTTATCAGTGATAGCCAGTATGGAAGCTATGTAGGTATTCGCCGGCACAATCACCTCGTCACCCTCCTTCATCTCTCCCAGCTCAATCCAGGCTTTCATTATAAGCCGGAGAGCGTCAAGCCCGTTAGCAACGCCAATGCAATGCTTTGCTCCAATGTATGACGCATACTCCTTTTCAAAGGCGGCTACCTCTTCGCCAAGCAGGTACCAGCCGCTTCTCACAACCCGCTGCACGGCCTCAGTAAGGTTAGGCTCAAAGCTGTCTGTTATCTTTTGAATATCAAGGAACTTTATCATTAACGCGAGTATGTGTAAACATGTGTGACAAAACCAAGTTTGAATCCGGCTTTTTCCCAGGTGCGTATGGCCGGCCTGTTTGATGCCTGCGTAATAGTGGTAAGAATATCCGTATTCTTCATCTTCAGCTGACAGATCACTGCCGTCAGCAATTTAGATAACCATCCTCTGTATTCACTGTTGTCAACCGCCGCCAGAACCAGCTTCGCAATCCGGCGACCCATAACCTCCACCGGGAAGTCTGCTGCAAGGAAACCAAACGGCTTCACACCGGAAATGTCAGGTATCATGACAATGTCTGCAAAACCCTTTACCGACTCTTCAATGAAAGTACCCAGGTAGGCGTCAGCAATCTCAGCGGAAAAGGCCGGATCAGCATGCACCCTGTCAAACCTGTTCCTCATCCTCATTGCCACATCCTTCAGGGCAGGAATATCTTTAGTCTCTGCCCACCGTACCGGATCTGAGGGAGCCTTGGCAGTTTCAAACGAGTCGAAATAATAATTCAGCCTCGTCTCCACCAATCGGAAACCGGTATGTGACATAGCCCTGACAAGGAACAGATCTTCACATGGTATGGAGATTGAAACATACCCTTCATTGCCGGCAATCTCTTCTGCAAACCGTTTTATTGCATCCCCTG